>NZ_JBGSXF010000198.1:0-14238 GCF_041751555.1 Persicitalea sp.
GCGGCTGGCCGAAATGTTCATGAAACCGTTTTCCAGCAGCCGTTGCAGTGAAAAGCCCACCGTGTAGTTCCACTGATTGATGCTTGGGTTGGAGCGCAGAATGTATTCTTTTTCGGGTGAAGATTCCTGCGGCACGGCAAACGTAAACTCGTCGATCGCCCCCACCCCAATGGCCGTCAGGGTAGTTTTCTTGTTCAGCTTGGAGGTGACTTTGTACTGAAAATCCCAGTAGTTGGGCCGGATGGGAAGGTCGATGGCTTTGAAAAGTAGTTGCAAATAGGACCGCCTCACCGACGCCAGGTAGGTAGTTTTTTTGGAAATAGGCCCCTCCACCGTTCCCGCCACTTCGGTCGAACTCACCCGGACGTTGCCCTGAAAGCGGTCGGGATTGCCCGTGCGCTGTTTGAATTGCAAGACTGATGACAGGGCATTGTCGTAGCGGGCGTTGAAACTACTGGAACTCAGTGTGGCATCCTCAATAAACGACACGTTCAGGATACCCGTCGGTCCGCCCGAACTACCCTGCGTGGCGAAGTGATTGATGACCGGAATTTCGATGCCATCCAGATAATACACGTTTTCGTTCGGCCCGCCACCCCTGATGATGAGATCGTTACGAAATCCACCTACTGAACCCGCCGTGCCACCCACGCCGGGCAGTACCTGAATGACGCGCGAAATGTCGAAATTGCCGCCGGGATTGTTCTTGATTTCCTCAGTCGTAAGTTTCTGCACCGAGTTGGGGGTTTCGGCGGTAGCTACCGATACCGACCGGTTCAGTACCACAGTGGCGGCCTTCCAGTTGGACGGCTTCTTCAAGCAGGTCGAAGTTGATTTGCTGGGCGTTGCCGGAGGTCATGACTACGTTAAACTTGGTCAGCGGGGCGTAACCTACTATAGTCGCTTTGAGGTTGTAGCTACCCACGGGTAGTTCCAGGCGGTACTTGCCGTCGATGTCAGTGGTAGTGCCACTGTTGCTACCTTCGGCCTGAATCGTGACGCCCACGAGACCTTCGCGGGTTTTACCATCCTTCACGGTGCCGATAACCGCCCCGGTATTTTGCGAGAAGACAAAATTGCTGACGAAAACCAAGATGAAAATGAATAAGCTTGTAAGACGGCTGTAACAGGTGTGCATAAGGGGGATGAAGGGAAATCTGAAACAACGGGCGTTGGTTTACGCTTTATGTCTTAACAACTGAATCTGCGAAGTAAGAGTTATATTTGACTCAATACAAAACCAAAAACTTCTTTTCACCCAATATTTAGTAGGTTCTAGTTTTATTTATTTATGAATTATTCCATTATAAAACAACTTCTCGAGCATTTGGAAGATTATGAGAAGTTGACGCAAAATGACGGCGGCACTACAATGGAAAATTTTGTGGATTATCTCAGCTACTCGATCAATAAGCCGGAAACGGCCGTCGAAGTGACCGAGGAAGAACTGCTCAATGTTTCGATTTCTCAGTATGTCGCTCATTTGTATCGCTTTGCCAGAAGCTACACTAAAATCGCCCTCGAAGATAGTCCGCTCACTACGGTAGATGATTTCCTTTATTTGGGCAAGGTGATGGAACTGAGTCACTGCACCAAAACGGAACTTATCGAACACAACGCCCATGAGAAAACCTCGGGTATGGAGATCATTAAACGGCTCTTGAAAAACGGTTTTCTCGCACAGGAAGACGACCCGAACGATGGACGCAGCAAGCGGCTCACTATCACGGCAGAAGGAAAAAGTGAATTTTTCGCAGCGCTGGAAAGTATGAAAAAGTCAGCCAATCTTGTTGGCGGGCCGCTTTCAATGGTCGAAAAGCTGCATCTCATGCACCTGCTACAAAAGCTGCACACCTTCCACAAGCCACTCTTCGCTGAGAAAAACGCTTCGCTCGACGAAATGCTGGAACAGATTGACTTGGAAGAATTAGCTCAATAAAGCTTATCCGTCATTTGCCGGGCCAGCTTTTCCAGATCGATTCCCAGCTGACTTTTGGCTACCTCTTTCACCAACTTCGATGATTTCGCGGGAAGCTTGTCTGCCCCCCAGTACGCGCCCAAAATTGCCCCTGCCACTGCTCCCACGGTGTCGTTGTCGCGACCGTAGTTGATGATGAAAGCCATGCTTTTTTCAAAATCAAAATCGTGACAAAGCAGGGCGGTGTTGGTAATGAGCATGATTTCCGCCGCGTGGAAGGGCAAGTCTTCATTTAGCTTATCAAGCTGCGCGAAAGCCTGCGTGATGCGGTAATGTTCCAGCGGTGTCAGGCTGCTCCACGCCGCCGGGACGACGTAGCTTTCGGGCAAATCGGCCAATTGGGTTCGGTGAAAATCATAGGAAATATTCCGGGCAGTTTGGTAAAAGGCGTAGGCCCGCCGTCCCACAAGGCGGCTCTTAAAGTATCCCTTCGGATCCACCGTCCGGTTGACGTTCATGATGCTTTCCGGCGTGGCTTGGGGATCAAAGGCAGCGGAAGTCATACCTGCGGCCAACGCCGTGATGTCGCGGGCGTAGCCGATGTCGAAGAAAGACAAATCGTAGCCCTGCGCGTAGGCCAGTGCAGGATTCCCAGGAACGGCCGCCCCTACGACGGGCGCGTACAACAGGCCAGCGCAGACCATTTCTCCACCATAAAATCTACTCAGCGCGTCGGCGTATTCTTTCAGGTTATTGTCACGAAAAGGCTTGGCCACCTTAGCCCACTCCTGCAACCAGGCCATGCGCATGATCGCTTCCTCATAGGGTTCGGGGTCGAAACCTTCGGTATTTTTCAGGTTTTTGATGTCACTCTGGTACTGTCGTATGATGTGGTCGGCGAGGGCTTTGGATTCGAACTGGGGTAGTTTTTGGGTGAGGGCATACTCAAAGACGAGTTTCTTCCAGCGCGTGTCGTCGGTGGTTCCCCCGGCGGGCAGGTTGTACTTCCAGGTACCTTCGGGCGAGGGCGTGCGCACCATCGAATCCAGCTTGTACACCCGGCCATACTCAATTTCGATGTCGCGCCGCGGCCACATTTCGGTCGGGGCACCCATTGCGTCACCGATCGCCGAACCGACCAGCAGACCAAGTACTTTGTTGTAATATTCCTGCTTGGTCAGGCCGTTGGTAGTCTGCGCCTGCGCTTTCGGCAGGCAGAGTACCAGACAAAAGAAAAGAACTACTTTACGCCAATATTTCGTAGCAAATACACTCATGAGTTTTTAAAAGTTGCACTCTGGGAAATACCACTCGTCCTGATTTGCATAAAGGTATTTGCCAAGGGATTCAATACCGATTCAGCGGCCCAGGCCAACAAATTCCCCTTTTCTGCGAGCGACAAATCCAGTGGTAGTTGCGCCAGTCCGATGATCCGTCGCAGAATCTCGGCCCCGCAAAATCCGGCGAAAAGCGCGTGGTCGAAATTTCGGCCTAAGTGCGTATAATGAGCCAACCCCGCTTCAACAACAGCGTCGTCCGTCTGCGCCATTTTCAGGTGTGCCACCAACACGCCCAAATCAAATTCTGCCCGGCCCAGATACGCAAATTCCGGATCGATAACCTTGGTACCTTCGGTAGTTCGGAGCCAGCTTCCGGGGTAGTAGTCGCCGTGCAGCAATGTATTTCCTTGTTCTAAATACGTTTTGCCTAAGCTTTCAATCCTCTTTTTCAAAGCTTTATCTTGCTTGTAAGACAAAGCCAAAGCCTGCAAGCCCGCCTGAACGGTATCAAGGTCGAATCCATTCTCTTCCAAATAGGGGTAGTTGAAGATATGCTCGGCGTTGAGTTCTTTCAAAGCGTGGTTATCAGGAAAAGGCTCGCGCATTTCATCCGTAGAAACCCGATGCAATCCCGAAATAAAACGCACCAGATCCGCTAGCTCAGTTGAAGAGATTTGCCCGGATTTTTTATAAATATTGGTAAAATCAGAAGCCTCGCCCAAATCCTCCACCGCCATAATAAAGTGTTCGGCTCTGAATCCTTTCAACGCCGGAATAAAATCCTGCAATTCCCCGACCTCAGAGACGGCGTCGTAAAACTGCGCTTCCACCACAATTCGCTCAATGGGCGCGTCGAGCTGCGGGTACTTCTCGACCCATGGCCGCGACTGCTTGACGATAAACGATTGGCGATCGGTGCGGACGCGCAACACATAGTTCATGTTGCCCTCGCCGGGCTTCTCAATGAGCGTGACGGCTTCGTCATCTGCTATCCATTCATATTTTCGCAAAAAATCAGTGAGCTGCTGCGGTTGGTCGGCGGTCAGGAAAAAACAGTCGGGGTGTAAGTCCTGGAAACGTTGTTGCTTTTCGGTCATAGGTTGGGTTACGGTCTAAGAGCCTTCAATTTTGAGCAAAATACGGCCTTTTTCACAAAAAAAGCCGACTCGTACGAGTCGGCTCTCCTTTTGCTCACTTCAAAAATCTTAGCGGATCACGAAATTTCCGCCGCCGATCCGGTAGCCTTCGGCGTACAACTCGATGCTGTACTTGCCGGGCCGAAACTGCGCAGTATTGTCGTAAACCATCTCTACCTTCTGGTTATTATTCTGATATGCTATCGTCTCGCGGGCAGTGTACTTGGTTTCCCGGCCATTCACTTCAAACTCGCCGGAGCCCATTGCATCGTCAGAAAGTACGGCTCCCTCGGGGTCGAGCACCCGCACGTAAATATCCTTCCTTTCTTCCCGCGTCAGCGGATTCTCGGGCAAGTCGAAGAGCATTTTGATTTTATCAACACGCTTGGCTTTGTAGTCGTCCTTGTCGCGGGTCTTGCCTTTGGATGTTACGGCCAACACCTTGAAATTCTGTGCTTTCAACGCGGCGGCGCGGTTTACTTTCTCCGACAATTCCTTGTTCTGAGTAGTATAGGTCATCACCGAGTCCGAAAGTTCGGTTTGGCGCTGCACCAGCGTTTCACGCTCGTTGCGCAGGCTGCCTACTGTCGTGTTCAGTGAGTCGTTGGTGGAAGCCAGCATCATGTTCTGCTCCTGCAACTGAGCGATTTCGATATCTTTTTCACCCAGAAACTTCTCATATTCTTTGATTTTTGCCAGGTACTTACCCGTTTCGACTTTCTTGGTGCGGGACAAGGCCAGTTTGTCGGCTTCCAGTTGCTCCTTCACCTTGTTCAGTTCGGCCACGTCGCCACCTAGCTTCTCAACCTCTGCGATTTTCATATTCAATACTGTCGAAATCGAGTCGAGCGTAGTTCGCGTTGCTGCTACCTGCCGCACTTTCTCCATCACCGTTGCTTCCTGGTCGGTCAATTCAGCCCGTTGCTGAAAGAACAAGAAGCCCAACATCGCCACAGCGACCGCTAACACTGCCACAATAGCCCACGCTACATTCTGCTTTTTCTGTGATTCGTTTTGCATTTTCGATTTACATTTGGTTAAACATTAAAATAAACGCGTACACGTTGTTTTCATTCACCTCCTCTATTTTATTGTTTTAACGATTGCTTACCTGACACAAAAGACTGAAACATAATGACTCTAAAATAATTATGCCAGAGTATTCTCCTTGAATATCTGTTTTCAGACGTTTGTAAACGACCTCACAAGGTACTTTCTTGTATTTATTATCAAGTAGCCCTGAAACATTCGTGGGATCCAGAAACCTTATCATTTTATTAAATGACTTAGGGTCAATAGATTACATCATAGTAGTCAACCATAATTAGTATTAAAGTTGCATTTTTGACTTATTTAACGGTAAATTCTGGTCGGTTCATGATCCCTTCTACTCAATCCCTTTCTATTATCCGATTTTCAGCCAGCAAAAGTTTACAACTGGACGATGTACTTTCGGTAGAGGAGCCTCTGGAAATCAGCATTCGTTACGGTTTAAACCTGGAGGTCAAGAACTTATCCGTAACGATGCGAACGCCCGGTCACGACGAGGAACTGGCTCTGGGATTTCTGCTGAGTGAAGGAATCATCACCAATTACGAGCAGGTAGTCGGCACAGTACAAGAAGACGCCAACCGAATATCCGTAGTATTGCACGAAGACACTCCCTTCGACCCGACTAAGTTTGAACGTCACATTTATACGACATCCAGTTGTGGCATCTGCGCCAAGTCGTCTATCGAAGCCGTGCGGGTAGAAAGTACATTGACGGAAATTTATCAGGATTGGGTCGTCACGGCTCCAACACTTTACCGTTTGCCCTGGTTGTTGAGAGAGCGTCAAGCCGATTTTTCCAGCACGGGCGGCCTTCACGCGGCTGCATTATTCACGCAAAAAGGCGACTTCCTCTACCTGCGCGAAGATGTAGGACGCCATAATGCTCTGGACAAAATCATTGGTCACGCCCTGAAAACTGACAGCTACCCGCTTCGAACACAAATTTTACTGCTAAGCGGTCGTGCCAGTTTTGAGTTAATCCAGAAAGCCGCCCTGTCCGGCATTTCCTTCGTAGCCGCTGTTGGCGCGCCTTCAACGCTGGCTGTGCAATTGGCGCAGGAAATGAACATTGCGCTGGTTGGCTTCTTGAAAAAAGATCGGTTTAACGTTTATTCAGGAGTGGAAAGGGTTGAGTGAAGGCACGAAGCGATGCGGCGTTCCGGCACGAAGGCACGAAGTGGAAATTAGGAGCCCCAGCCTTCTACACTCGTCCAGCAGACCTCATTTCTATTCTATCATTCACTCATTCACTCATTCAAAATTGAAGAAACCTTCCGCCGAAAACCCCGCCCGCCTGACCGGACTCAGAATTGACGAACCTAAAACCGTCGCCGCAGGCACGACCGCCGTGGCGATCAGTCTGAAAATGGTGGTAGAAGAAGCCGGGCTGGTGCGTGGCAACAAGGCGCTGTTGAAAATGAATCAAAAGGGTGGATTCGACTGTTCGAGTTGCGCCTGGCCCGACCCGGATTTTCACCGCTCGCCCGTGGCCGAGTACTGCGAAAACGGCGCGAAGGCCCTGGCCGAAGAAGCGACCAGCAAATCGCTTTGGGGCGATTTTTTTGCCAAGAACTCCGTCTATGACCTGGCGCAGTTGACCGATTTGGAAATAGGTAAAAAAGGTCGGCTGGCCGAGCCGATGTACCTGCCCAGGGGTGCGACGCACTACCAGCCGATCAGTTGGGAGGGCGCTTTCCAGAAGATCGCTGAACACCTCAACGCGCTGGATTCACCCGACGAAGCGGTTTTCTACACCTCCGGCAGAGCCAGCAACGAAGCGGCTTTCGTGTATCAGTTGTTCGTGCGCGAGTACGGCACCAACAACCTGCCCGACTGCTCCAACATGTGCCATGAGTCGAGCGGCACGGCTCTAAGTGAGTCGATTGGTATCGGGAAAGGAACGGTGATGCTGGAAGATTTCTACGACACTGACATCATCATGATTATGGGCCAAAATCCCGGCACCAACCATCCCCGCATGATGACGGCCCTACAAAAGGGGAAGCGCAACGGAGCTACGATTATCGGTGTCAACCCCTTGCACGAAACCGGACTGCTCGGCTTCAACGACCCTCAGACGGTTAAGGGCGTACTTAATATGGACAACAAACTAGCCGAACTCTTTGTCCAGATTCGCATGAACGGCGACATGGCCTTTCTGCAAGCCGTAGCCCGACTCCTGCTGGAAGAGGAAGACAAAGCGCCCGGTACGGTACTTGATCAGGAATTTATCCAAAATAAAACCCACGGCTACGAAGAATACGCCGCCCACTTGCGGCGGCAAGACGTGGACGCCCTGGCCGAACTCAGCGGGGTACCTTTGCCAAAAATTAAAGAAGTCGTAGAGGCGATCAAGCACAAAAAACGCATCATCATTTGCTGGGCGATGGGGCTGACGCAACACGCCAATTCGGTGGACACGATCAAGGAGGTAGTCAACCTGCTGCTACTCAAAGGGGCCGTGGGCAAGCCCGGCGCGGGTACTTGCCCCGTGCGCGGACATAGCAACGTGCAGGGTGATCGCACGATGGGCGTGTGGGAAAAGGTAAAACCCGAATGGCGCGAGAATATCCGCGAAGTTTTCGGCTTTGAAGTACCCAAGAAAGAAGGCTACGACACAGTGAAAGCTATTCACGCCATGCACGACGGTCGGGCAAAGGTATTTTTCTCGCTGGGCGGAAATTTCCTCTCCGCCACGCCAGATACTAATTACACCGCGCAGGGACTGCGGCAGTGCAAATTGACCGTCCAGATTTCGACCAAACTCAACCGCAGCCACCTCGTCCACGGCGAGGAGGCGATCATTCTGCCTACGCTGGCCCGCAGTGACGAGGACATCCACGACGGCGCCGAGCAATTCGTGACCTGCGAGAACTCGATGGGTGTGATCCAGGCGTCGCGCGGGGTACTTGATCCCGTTTCGGATCAGCTTTGGAGTGAGCCGCGCATCATCTGCGGCGTGGCCAAAGCAACGCTGGGCCAGAAGTCGAAGATAGACTGGGACAGCTACCAAAAGCACTACGACAACATCCGCAATGATATCGCCCGCGTGATTCCCGGCTGCGACGACTACAACCGCAAAGTACGCCAGCCTGCAGGCTACTACCTGCCCAACGCCGCCCGCCACGGGGTATTTGAGACCAAAACGGGCAAGGCCAACTTCAACGTGGCCGAAGCCTCCGCCCCGCAGCCCGGCCCCGGCGAGTATCTGATGATGACCATCCGCAGCCACGACCAGTTCAACACGACCATCTACGGCCTGGAAGACCGCTATCGCGGCGTTCACAACGAGCGACGGGTGGTGTTTATGAATGTGCTCGATATTATCGAAGCAGGCTTTTCGTCGGGCGATGTGGTGGATATCCACAACGACCACGGTGGCCGCGAGCGCGTGGCAAGTACCTTTGTGCTGGTAGCCTACGACATCCCCCGACACTGCATCGCCACCTATTTCCCCGAAGCCAACGTGCTGGTACCGATTGATACGGTGGCCGAGCGTAGTAATACGCCGATTTATAAGACGGTGCTGGTGAAGTTGCGGAGAAAGTCCTCTGAATCAAGTCAGCTTGTATTCTAATTCGGTAATTACGATCATTGTATGACCGATGACTATTCAGAATACCGGAAAATTCTGGAATAGAACAAGTACCTTTACCGAAAAGACGAGGGAAAAGCTAGCCAAAAAGTACCTCGAAACCCGCGTATACACAGGAGTTGATACAAAAACGACAAAAGAGCATTAATTTAAAACTTGATAAGTCGAATACGAAATAGCTCATTCACTAAAATCCTTTGGGGTTTTATGGGACTTTACTTGTTCAATATTAGCGTTGATACAGCAGATCCCAACCCTGACTCTATTCCCGAAGACTCGTCAATCAACGATCAGGAAAGTATTTTCGAAATAGTACTTGAAAAGATTTTAGGTTTTGAAGATGCCGTCAAAGAGTATGACGACCATGATACCGAAGACAATATTAAGAAAAAGAATATCGAAATTGTCTTATCGATTCATGTCATCAACTCAAAGAATCATGACAATGATCAGGTCATCGAAAGGAGCGAGCTTTACCCTGACTATTCAGCTCGATTAACAAATGGCTTCAAAGAAATAGACAGCCCCCCACCCCAAGTTTGATTTGTTTCCGCAACTCTCATCACCCTGTGACCAGAAGGACATGGGGCACTTCTTAATGCTCAAGAAACAAATCAAACATGAACATCAAAAAAAATTTGATGCCAATCGTTGTATTGGCATCATGTACTTGTGGCTTTGCACAAGTTACGAATGCAGAAAAAGACAGTCTTTACATTCAGCAAGTGGAAGACTTCAAAGAGCCTGACAAGGTACTTCATGCTGAACCACTTTACGTTGACCTTATACGTGATTTAGGAGCCAGAAAGGGGGAAAAGGAATGGAACGTGGGCTTAGGCCTGACGGATAATTCAAAATTCGACTCCTATGAAGCTCTTATTGAATACGAGTGGGCACCCATAGACAGATTGGGTTTGGAATTGGAGCTTCCATTTACCTTTTATTCACCTCTAAATGGAACGGCAAACAAATCAATTCCATCCAACCAATTGAATAGTTTGAAAATTGCTGCTCAATGGTCATTTTTTGTCAGTGAACCCATGGCTACATCAATGGCAATCGGATATATAAACGAATTTGAGCTTTCAGACTTCAAAAGTTTTGGACGGCCATTTATAAAAGGAAATGTTTACAATCCTTTTTTGGTAGTAGCCAAACGCTGGGGGAACAACTTTCACTCATTGCTATACACAGGACCAATGATTGAACAGAATTTTAGTTCAAGGAAGTTTAAATCGATTTATGACATCAATACCAGTTTTCACTACATGATTTCAGGGACAAGAAACTTTATTGGGATTGAATTTAACAAGACCATCGACAGCGCAGACTTCAATATGACCATGCGCCCCCAAATGAGAGTAGGAATTGCCGATAATCTGCTGATCGGGATTGTAGCAGGAATTCCCGTTAGTCGAGAGAATGAGAGATTAAGCTCTTTTGTACGGTTAATATGGGAGCCGGGGCAAAAGAAAAAATAAGTACGGCCACCGAAAATGCGTAAGCGTGATGCGGGAGAGTAGTTCATTGCTCTGTCTCCCGCACTACGCTTATGCTTGATCAATGGCAGCACTAGTCTTTCTCACTAGTACTGTTATTCCCTTTGATTCTCGCAAACTAACACTGTGGTACTTTGGCCGAACACAGTAATACACCGATCTACAAGACGGTGTTGGTAAAGTTGCAGAAGAGCGAATCTTGAATTATGCGTAAGTTTGGGGCAACCACCAATCGCCACCCCATGAAATCCATCGTCGTCTATTGCGGCTCCAATCCCGGCAAAAATCCTCTGTACGCCCAAACGGCTTACGCCCTTGGCCAGCATTTGGCCCTCAATAACATCAATGTCGTGTACGGCGGTGGCAACCTGGGCCTGATGGGCCGCGTGGCCGACGGGGCGCTGGAAGGAGGCGGCACCGTCACGGGCATCATTCCCAACTTCCTGGCCAAGCTGGAAGTCTCGCACAAGACCCTCACCGAACTGGAATTTGTAGATACCATGCATGAGCGCAAAGCCCGGATGGTGTCGCTATCGGACGGCGTCGTCGTGCTGCCCGGTGGCTACGGCACGATGGACGAACTGTTTGAAATCCTGGCCTGGTCGCAGCTACGCCTCTTTCACGGCCCCGTCGGCGTGCTGAACACTAACGGCTTCTACGATCACCTCATCGCCCATACTGATAAAATGGTAGAAGAAGGCTTCCTGCGCCCCGAAAACCGCGACTTGATGCTGGTCGCCGAAACGGTGGAGGATTTATTAGAGAAAATGAAAGACTTCCATCAAACAAACTCAGGAAATAAGGAGCTTGACCATACGTTGTATGTCGAGAAATGATGTTCTTCGACTACGCTCAGAATGACAATGTAATTATGAATTATGAGATTTTGACCCGGAATTCACTCGCTACCCTTTCCATTCTGATTACAATTGTTAGTCAAGTTCATGCCCAATCCGGAAAACTCGAAAACCTTGGCAAGGCCGTCAACTCGGAATATAATGAAATCGCCCCCGTCATTTCGCCCGACGGGCAGACACTCTATTTTTCTCGCATCAGCCATCCTCAGAATTCCTTCGGCGACAAAGGCAGTCAGGACATTTGGTTTGCAGAGGCGATCGATAACGGCAACCAATGGGGCCTGGCGCGGCGACTACCCGCGCCTTTGAACAAAGAGGAATACAACAGCCTGTACAGCATCACGCCCGACGGCAACACTATTCTTATTAAAGGAGCATACAAAAATGGACGTTACGAAACGCGCGGCTTTTCTACGAGTCAGCGGCTGGCTCGGGGTTGGTCGGCGCCGGAAAAGCTGGACATTCCGGGCTACGAGAAAATGAGTAAGGGACAGTTTGACTGTGGGGTACTTTCAAACGACGGGAAGGTACTGGTGCTATCTTTCAGTGAAAAAAAGAACAGCAAGCTGGACGACATTTATGTCTGTTTCAAGGAAAAAAACGGCTCCTGGACGCGCCCGCAGAATCTAGGTCCGGAAATTAATACGGACGACTTCACAGAAACTACCCCTTTCCTGGCGGCCGACGGTTACACGATTTACTTTTCCAGCAATCGTCCCGGTGGACAGGGTAGCAACGACATTTATTACAGCAAGCGTATTGACAAGTCCTGGAAGCGATGGTCAAGGCCCGTCAACCTCGGCCCGGCGGTGAACACGGACGGCTACGACGCCTACTATACGGTGTCGGCACTGGGGAATTTTGCCTACATGACATCTTTCAATGAAACCATCGGGAAAGGTGACGTAGTTCGTATTCCGCTGGGCGGCGGGAGTGACGAAGGCGATGGTAAGGACACGATCAACGTCATGCAGCCCGTAGCGCCCGCCCCTGACCCAGTCGTGATCATTAGCGGCAAAGTAATCGACGCTAAAACCGGGCTACCTGTGGAAGCTAAGATTATCTACGAAGACATGGCCGACGGCGAGGAAGCGGGAACTGCCACTACGAATCCGCTCACGGGTGAATATAAGATCGTGCTACCTTATGGCAAGAAGTACAGTATGCGGGCCGTAGCGCCCAACTTTATCGCTGAGGGCGAGAACGTGGACTTGACGGACTCAGCTACCGCCGTTCAAGGCAAAGGCTTTCGCGAAATCGCCAATAAATCATTGAAGTTGGTACCTATCGAGGAGGGGCAAATCGTGCGGCTGAACAACATTTCCTTCCAGTTCGCCAAGGCGACGTTGCGGCCTGAGTCCTTTCCCGAGCTCAACCGTATCGCTCTTACGATGACCGAAAGCGCCAAATTGACCATCGAACTTGGTGGTCACACAGATGACATTGGCAGCGACGCGGCTAACCTCAAACTTTCCCAAGATCGCGCCGATACCGTGCGCGAGTACCTCATCGGGAAGGGTATCGAACCCGACCGCATCGCCAGTAAAGGCTACGGCGAGGCACGACCCGTCGCGACCAACGATACCCCAGAAGGTCAGGCAGCCAACCGAAGGGTAGAATTCACGATTCTGACCAAGTAATCAATATCCTACGCTAGTATCGTCGCTACGCGGATCGGAAGCGCCTTCCAGCGTCCCGTCCGGGCGGACGAGGATGCAGTCCATGCGGCCAATGGTATTGCTTTGCTGTTCCATATTATAGCCCCGGCTTTGCAGCGTTTCAATCGTCTGATCTTTGAAAGCACCCGTCTCGAAGACAATTTTGTCGGGTAGCCACTGGTGGTGAAATTTCAGAGCGTTGACCGACTGCTGCATCGTCATCCCGTGTTCCAGCACATTCAGGATGGTCTGATATACAGAAGTAATAATTGTCGAGCCACCGGGTGTACCGACGACCATATACAGTTTGCCATCCTTCTCTACAATCGTTGGCGTCATGGCCGATAGCATCCGCTTACCGGGCTGGATTTCGTTGGCTTTCCCCCCGAGCAGCCCGAACATATTAGGGACACCCGCCTTCGCGCTGAAATCATCCATTTCGTTATTCATGAAAAAACCGCCGCCTTTCACCAGTACTTTGCTGCCATAACCTCCGTTGATTGTCGTCGTGATCGCCACCGCGTTGTGATCCTTATCCACGACCGAAAAGTGGGTAGTTTCCAAGCTCTCGTAGCCGGGAAGGTCGCCGCCGTCAATGTCCTTGCTGTCGGTGGCGCGGGCAAAACTGAAATCTTGCCAGCGTTTTTTCAGATACTCATAGCTGATGAGTTCACTTATGGGTACTTTCATAAAGTCTGAGTCGCCCAAAAATTTGGCACGGTCAGCATAGACCCGGCGCTCGGCCTCAATCATCACCTGCGCCGTCGAATCCGTATTCCAGCCCCAGCGTTGCAGCGGATAAGGTTCCACCAGTCGAAGCAACTGCATCAGCGCCACGCCACCGCTCGAAGAAGGCGGCATGGTAATGAGCTTATAGTTTTTGTAGTCGCCCACCACGGGCTCCCGCCACTGGGCCTGGTAAGCTTTCAGGTCTTTTTTGGTGATGATCCCTTTGCCCTTCCGCATTTCGCGGGCGAGTAGCCGCGCCACCCGACCCCGGTAAAACCCATCGCGCCCCTTTTTCTGAATTCTCTTGAAAACTTTGGCCAGATCCTTCTGCACCAGCGTATCGCCCGCCTGCCACGGACGACCATCGGCGCGAAGGAAGTAGCTGGTGCCGGGGTTGACTTTCTGGATATATTCCCGAACGTAGTTAAGCCCCCGGGCCTCTTTCTCGGTTTGAACGACGCCCTTTTCTGCCAAGTCAATGGCAGGCTGTAAAAGATCCGCCCAGGGTAGTTT
>NZ_JBGSXF010000199.1:0-8457 GCF_041751555.1 Persicitalea sp.
GTTTTGCTGAAATCTACGTTGCTACCGTCGGGATAAACGCCGCCCTTGTCTACTTTTCCTCCCGCGTCTTTGGGTTGCCAGTCGAGGCCCAAGTGCCACTTGCCCACGCAGGCAGTTTGGTAGCCTTTCTTCTGCAACATCGAGGCCATGGTCTCGCGCCCTTGTTCGATTAGTGGGGGCGAGTAGCCGTGAAGTACCCCCTGCTTCATGCGTGACCGCCACGAGTAACGACCCGTCAGCAGGGCGTAGCGCGTGGGCGTACAGACCGCCGACGGCGAATGGGCGTTGGTGAAGCTCATGCCCGACCGCGCCAGAGCGTCGATGTTCGGCGTTTTGGTTTTGGCATCAGGGTTCAGGTAGCCGACATCGCCGTAGCCCAGGTCGTCGGCCAGAATCAGGATGACGTTCGGTTGCTGTTTTTGACCAAATGCGAAAGACGAAAGGAAAAGAAGAAGAATCAGCGACAGGAATCTCATAGAGGGAAGAATGGCAGGAAACGTTTTGACGCTCAATTTAGCTATTTTTGCTAAATCAAGAACCACAATCAACTTCAAAACTACTTGCCTTGAACACCACCTTACCCACCGACCGCTGGTACGAAATTCAAAATCCGGAAAGAGTTTTCTCGCCTGGTTTAGTGATTTATAAAGACCGGATTGCCGAAAATATCAGAGCGATGGTCGAGATCGCGGGCGACCCAAAGCGACTTGTGCCGCACGTCAAGACGCACAAAATGGCGGAGGTAGTTCAGATGCAATTGGACATGGGCATCACCAAATTTAAGTGTGCTACCATCGCCGAAGCCGAACTCTTAGCCGACTGTGGTGCGAAGTGGATTTTGATCGCTTACCAGCTGGTGGGTCCCAATGTACTTCGACTGTCAGGCTTGAAGGGCAAATATCCCGATATACATTTCGCCTCTCTAGTGGATTCGCTGGAATCGGCCCAATCGCTGAACGCACAAGCCGAAAACAGCCAGGCGCATGTTTTCATCGACGTTAACAATGGCATGAACCGCTCGGGACATCCAATGGACGATGCGTTACTCCCTCTTTATAAACAAATTGCAAAACTACCTAATTTGCACCTGGAAGGGCTGCACGTGTACGATGGACATATCCGCGATCAGGATTTTGCCGAGAGAAAAAAGCATAGCGATGCGGATTTCGCTCCGGTCGAATCTCTGCGGGATCGGTTGGTCACGGATGGTTTCCCTGCACCGATGATTATCGCCGGAGGAACGCCAACCTTCAATGTCCACGCGTTGCGGGAAGGCGTGTATTGCAGTCCGGGCACTTGTCCGCTGTGGGATTGGGGCTACGGCGACCGCTTCCTCGACCAACCCTTTCAACACGCCGCCCTCGTGGCCACCAGGGTCATTTCCAAACCTACCAAGGGCGTCATCACGGTAGATCTCGGCCATAAAGCCGTAGCCGCCGAAAACCCTATCGACCGCCGCTTCAAGCTTTTGAATTTAGAAAACTATGAGGTACAGAGTCAAAGCGAGGAACACGGCGTAGTGGGGGTCGAGGACTGGGACGCCGTGCAAATCGGTGATTTGCTCTACGCCCTCCCCTACCACATCTGCCCCACAGTAGCCCTGCACGAGACGGCAGCAGTGGTAGAGAATAGCCAGGTAGTCGATGAGTGGGAAGTGCGGGCAAGGCGGCGGCGCATCACGTTTTGACAATAAAAACTACTCCCGCCGGAGCAACGCCTCCAAAGCATCCAAATGTTCGGCAAATGCTTTTTTTCCCTTCTTGGTGGCCGAATAGGTTGTGAGGGGTTTGCGCCCGACAAACTCTTTGTGTACTGCCAAAAATTTTAATTCTTCCAGCGCCCGCAGGTGCGAAGCCAGGTTGCCGTCGGTGAGTTGGAGCAGTTCCTTCAATTCGTTGAAACTCACCGCCTCGTTTACCACCAGCACCGACATTAAGCCCAGCCTGACTTTGCTCTCAAAGACCTTATTGAATTTTTCTAGCCAGATCATAATTAATTTTGAATGAGTGAATGAGTGAATGATAGAATGTTGCTTTCGCCTGCAAACGTCTATTCTATCATTCACTCATTCTATCATTCTATCATTAATTCTTTCGTGCCGAAAGTGCATCAAAGCACCATAAAATATGTGCAGGAAGCCGAAACCGATGATCCAGCAAAGAAATAGGTAGGCGTAGCTATTGACAAACATCGCGGCACAGCCAAGGGCAATTTCGGTGAATCCTAAGTACGTTACTTCCTTCCAGGTGTGTCGCCCGGCATTGACGAGGGCCAGGCCGTAGAAAATAAGGGTGGCGGGGAAGACAAGCATCGCGGGGCCTTTGAACAAAATCGCCAGACAGAAAACTCCGCCCGCTAACAGTGGTGTAGCCATGCTGTACAGTAACCGTCGCGAAGCCGAGTTCCAGACGCTTGTTCCACGATGGTAGGCTTTGCGGGAAGTCAGAACGATTACGAGCGTCAGGGAAACTACCAACACCGACAGGCTGTCTAAAAACAAAAACTGCACCATCTCTTGCCGATGGTTCGCGTGCAAATTCCAATAGGCCGTTCCGTTTTGTGGTGCCCAGGCAGTTTGATACTGATAATAGGCCGCCGCCGCGCCTGCCAGAGCGATCAACCCCATCGCGATACCGGACAAACCGCTTAGTGACAAAAACTTGGACGACCGCTCCATGAGTGCTTTTATCTCCTGGAGGGTTTGTAGGGAGCTTGATTCTTGCATAATCAATTTGGAATGTCGGAATAAGTTAATAATGCTTTCCCTGGACTCGTAAATTTTTGGCCCATTCCGATATCCACTAATCGCCGGGCGACACCGTCCGACATTCACTAATTTCTTCGTACTTCCGCAGTTCATAGTAAGCATAAAACGCCACGTACACCAGTAGCAAAGTAAACGTAAACGCCACGGTATGTTGACGAGCTAACGGGTTATGGGCGCTGTCCCAGATTCCCCAACCGAGGGCCATAGGGTTGGTCAGGATGTCCCAACTGTTCCAGCGTCCGTAGCGACCCAGATAAATTCCGAACGAAACCAAGCCCGATGAGACCAGCACTCCAAGCCAGGCCAGCACCGATCCGTGCCACCCCGCAACCAGGCGGTGGATGATGTACCAGGAATAAATTCCCGCCAGCGTGCCCGTCATGGCAAAGCTGAAGAACATCAGCGAATCGTACCAAATGGTAGATGGGTCGGCGTATTTGATGTGCATGAGGTCGGTGATCATGTAGTAGGAGTTAGGCACGAGCAGCAACCATGCGGCCAGTCCGGTCAAGCGCGGGAGCAGTGGCAGACGGTCTATCCGGTCGAGTTCGTAAAGGGCTTTGGCAACCAGCAGGGGTAGCAGAGCCAGAAAAAGATTCCAGACCATAAAGAAGTAGTTTCCGTCATGCGTGACGATGACGCGAAAGATCCATAAACTCACGCTCATGCCAGACACGATGCCCAATAACAATAGTTTCGGGTTCCGGTAAATGTAGCGGAGGAGAAAAGGCACCGAGATTTCCATATCACTAATATGTTTTTGTTTTGAAAGTACTTTGTGGTGCAAAGTAGAAAAGAAAAAAATTATTGTGCAAGGGTGAGCCTGCGATTTTTATTTTTGGGCAATAAATTTTTAAATACATACTCAAAAAAGCGCCAAGCCTGTGGGGCCAAGCGCTTTATTACCAATGGCTTTTGGTCAATTTAGAATTGTAGGAGCTTTGCTTTCGACCTGAGCTATTCCTTTGGTTTTTTGAGCGAGGAAAGGTTGTAGGTAAGGGCCAGAAAGGCTCCGAATCTGGGAAAGGCTTTAATGACGGATACATCCTTGGGCAGTACTTTGGTCTTATAGTCGCTATCTTCCTTAAATTTTCGATCCAGTAAACTACTCTCTTTGAGCGTGGTACCTAATGTAATTACCAGCCTATCCTCACTTCCAAAAATTGCGGACCCACCTAAGTGGAACAAAAAACTATCAAAGGCAGTGGTAGTACTCACACCGGGACTAAGCGCCCACTTCACCTTTTTGGCACGACGCTTGTAGATATGAGCAAATGCGCCAATTGATAACAATAACCTACTTCCCGCATCTTTTTCACGAATGAAAGTCATAGTGGTATCGGTCGACGATTGCGAGTAGTAAAACTCCTGCCCCATGAATTTTTTTCCTCCCAAATTGAAAAACACGCCTGTACTGAAATCCACTTTGATACCACCCACCGTGGGAATTTCCTTATTTAAATACAAGCGATTGGGGTAGTCGCAGGTCAATAGCGTATCCGCTTTGAAGACGTATTTCAATTCTGTTTCGTCTTTTTTTATTTTAAAAGGCTCAGAGATATAGGTATAGTTGGATCGGTTGATGCGGCTGTAGCTGTCGAGTAGAAGTTGGATCTTGTTTTCGGTTTGCAGCTTTTCCATCTCCTCGATCATTTTCAAAGCGCGCTGCACAGCAGTGTTTGCCTCAACCATTCGTCGTTCCCCTTCTTTTTTATCCAGTTGGGCCTTTGTGTATTTATCACGCTCAGTCTCGTAAACTCTGCTTTCCGGTTTGGTGGGGTTTAGACTCCAGTTGTAAATTCCTACTTCTGCCAAATCGATGTCCGCTTGAATTATTCCTAACAATTCTTTCTGCAACTTCTCAATCTTGCCTTTGGCCACACGAGCCTCTTCGATTTTTTTCGGCAATCCCTCCCCCAACGCTTTCACCTGTTCTGAACTGTCTTGTGAAACATCTAATGCTTTACTAGCAGAATCTAATAGTGCTGTATGAATGGCATCATAGTCCCTGCCGCAGTCCATTTGCAGAGCCTTGATTGTGGTACTCAGCCGCAAGGCTTTTTGGAGATACTTGTAGTTGTCCTCGACCAACTTCAAGGGATCCTCGTATCTAAAGAACGCACTGACGGCGGAATCGGAATTCTTTTTTTCGTCAAACTTAAGGGAAAAAGTAGTGGGACTAGGCGCTGGGTTGGGCAACCCAAACGTAAGAAAACTAGGCAGTTTGATTGAACCAAACACCGTAGGCAGATTGACGTTGAACTCCTTCTGTCCGACCGTTCCTTCGATCTTGAACAGATGCCGATTGATGTCGGTCACTTCAATGACGTAGGTCTTGCCGTATTCAAAGTTCAACCTTGTATCGGGCCAGGTATAATTTCCTTGCTTGATTTCTCCGAAAGGGATAGACAAAATTTCTGGTGAATCTTTTTCTTTTTTTGCCTCTTTCCCCTTGCCAATTTTACCTTTTTTCTGAGCGTGGGCAGTTGCAGCACATAGTAACAGCAGTAGCAATAAAAGTCCGTTGAGCTTTTTCATTGAGGGAGGAGTTTTCGGTTGAGAATCAAACTTTCTCAAATTTATAAGTTGTCCTCCATAGCATGTATCTATTTATTATCAAGTGGTACCTTTTTCTTGCCGCTGCACAAAAATCCCCGCCCCTGCCCCCAACTTCCCGTAAGTTTTGCTTACTTTGAAACCCCGGCGATACATCGTGCTGGGCAACTCCCTTTACCTCCACCTACGCATGAACAAAACCGACCTCATCCGCACTCTCAAAGACCTCGACACCCTCAGCCAGGAGCAGAAAGCCTACCTCATCGACCTCGTCAATACCAAAAAGAAGTACGGCCTCGTGTGGGAAGACAAGCCCGAGGACGTGGAAGAACTCCTCCGCCAGCACCTGCCCGTGCTCACCGAAGTACCCGAGCGGCGCATCTTGGCCTCGGCGGCCGCGCCCGTAGCGGAAGTACCCGCCGACCCGGCTAAATCCGAAAAAACGAAACCCAAAGAAGTGCAGGCTACGCTCGCTTTTGCGGCTACGCCTGATGCGAGCTCTGGGGAAGGATTTGTCAGTCTGAGCGGAGTCGAAGACAGTCTCGCCCCCGACCATATCCTCATCGAGGGCGACAACCTGCATGCCCTCACGGCCCTGACCTTTACGCACGAAGGCCGGGTGGATGTCATCTACATTGACCCGCCCTACAACACCGGCAATAAGGACTTTAAGTACAACGACCGCTTCGTAGACCGCGAAGACAGCTACCGCCACTCCAAGTGGCTCAGCTTCATGCACAAGCGCCTGCTCATTGCCAAGCGGCTTTTGGCCGAAACCGGCGTGATCTTTATCTCCATCGACGACAACGAACAGGCGCAGTTGAAGATGTTGTGTGATGAAATCTTCGGAGAAGAAAATTTTTTGGTCAATATGATTTGGCAAAAAATGGACAGCCCGAGTTCAAATTTTGGAAATCGTTTTTTCTCAAATTATCATGATCACACGTTGATATTTGCTAAAAACATCAAGAACTGTGATTTACAGCAACTTCCTAAACCGGAAATTTTAGACGCCTACCCAGAATTAGATAAAGACGGTAAAAGAATTAGACTAAGGCAGTTGAGAAAGAATGGCAAGTCATCTAGGCGAAAAGATCGCCCTACAATGTGGTATAAGATTATCGCACCTGATGGAAGTGAAGTTTGGCCTATTGATCCAAAAGAAGGTTGGGAAGGTAGGTGGGCTATCGGTCAAGATACTTATAATCAATTGGCCAAGAATGACGAAATTATTTGGAAGCAGCGAGAAAAAGGTTGGGTACCTTATTCAATTGAAATGGCCCCAGAATCACCTACTGTTCCAAACCCTTCGATTTTGACAGACGTTGGGCAAAATCGACAAGCAAAAGCTCAGTTAAATGAAGTTTTAGGGAATGATCATAAATTCGACACCCCTAAGCCAGTTGGGCTTGTTAAACGTATTTTCCAAATTTTCAACAGAAATAACGCCCTCATCCTAGACTTCTTCGCTGGCAGCGGCACCACGCTCCACGCCACGATGCAACTCAACGCCGAAGATGGCGGGAACCGCCAGTGCATCCTGGTCACCAACAACGAAAACAACATCGCCGAGGAGGTGTGCTACGAGCGCAACCGGCGGGTCATTCAGGGCTACCAAAACCCCAAAGGGCAGGAGGTAGCGGGGCTTACGAATAATAGCCTAAGGTACTACCGCTGCGAGACGGTACCCAGCGCCCGCACCGAGCAAAACCGCCGCCTCCTTACCCGCCAAAGTACCGAGTTGCTCAAAATAAAGGAAGGCTGCTACGCGGATATCACCGAAGCGAGCGGCTTCGACCCGGCTACCTGCTACGTGGGTACCAACGAGCGGGGCAAATACACGGTGGTACTTTACCACAACCGCCGCCCGCAACCCCTCATCGCGGCGCTAGGTACCTTCATCCAGGCCCTGCCCGACCGCCGCGAAAAAGTACGGCTCTACGCGTTCAGCGAGGAAAAAGACGCCCTGCTGGCCGATTTCCAGGCCGTAGCCGACGTCATCGAGGGGGTACCTTTGCCGGAGGCGATCTACAACGCCTACCGCGCTACCTTCCGCACGCTGGGGCTGGACAAAAAGCCCCCGCAAACCCCCGAAACCGAGTCTGAAGAAGCGGAAACCGATGCTGAACAAACGAGCCTGGAATTTTCCTCCCAAAATAACTAAGCACCAAGAACTCCGTACGCATCCATGTATATCCTCAAAGATTTTCAGGAGAAAAAAGTAGCTGAACTCCTCAACCATACCTACGAAGCCCTGGCCGAAGCCCAGCGGCAGATACCCATCCTGCTGGAAGCCCCCACCGGCGCGGGCAAAACCGTGATGATGGCCGCTTACATCGAGCGCCTCGTGACCGAACTACCCCTACGCCCCGGCCTACCCGCCGAAGTGGCCTTTGTGTGGTTTGCGCCCAATACGCTGCACATCCAGAGCTACGAGTCGCTCACGGCCCTGTACGCCGACACCCAAACCCTCAACTGCCTCGACCTCGGTAGCCTGAGTACCAACCCGGCCCTGGCCCACCGCGACCTGCTGTTTGTGAACTGGAGCAGCGTGGACAGTACCAAAAAAATATGGCGGCGCGACAACGAGCACAGTACCAACCTCGAAACCCTGGTCGAAAACACCCGCGCCGACGGCGTGGAGATTATTCTGATTATCGACGAGGCGCATTTGTCGGCTTTCACGGGCAAGCAGGCCGTGGCGGTTCGGCAGCTCATCGGGGCCAAACTGGAAATCAGCGTGACGGCTACCCCACTTACCCGCCCGCGACTCAACGTATCCATTTCGCGGCGGCAGGTGGTGGACGAGCAAATGATCAAAAAGGGCGTCCGCCTCAACATCGGCCTCGATCCCGAGCAGCAAAACGGCGAGAATGTCCACATGCACCTGCTGCGGGTAGCCTGGGCGAAAAAAGAAGAACTCACGCGCCTCTACGCCGAAGAACTCGGCCCAAACGTAATCAATCCGCTGTTGCTGATTCAGCTACCCTCCGACAACGCCAGCCTGTCGGCCGATGATGTACGTGTCCGTGACATCGTGGTGGCCCTGCTCGAAAGCGAGTTTGGCATCACGACCCAAAACGGCCGTCTGGCGATCTGGCTGTCGGGCGAAAAAAACAAGGATGGTCTGGAAG
>NZ_JBGSXF010000200.1:0-11594 GCF_041751555.1 Persicitalea sp.
TTTCAATGATTTGATACAATAAGGCTAAGCAAATACGCCTTCGTACAAAGCTTCCCGTTGCGACTTGATGTAGTCATCCTTGATAAACTCATCGTAGGTCATCAGTTTGTCGATCATCCCCTTCGCTCCTATCTCAATTACACGGTTGGCGACGGTTTGGATAAACTGGTGGTCGTGAGAGTAAAACAGCACATTACCAGGAAATTCCATGAGACCATTGTTCAGCGCTGTGATCGATTCCAGGTCAAGGTGGTTGGTGGGGTCGTCCATAACCAGCACGTTAGAGCCAGAAAGCATCATCCGCGACAACATGCATCGCACTTTTTCTCCCCCGGAAAGTACCTCAGCTTTCTTCAAAGATTCCTCTCCGCTGAACAGCATCCTACCCAGGAAACCGCGAATAAAACTCTCGTCCTTTTCATCGGAATACTGGCGTAGCCAATCTACCAGATTAAGATCAATGTCAAAAAACTCGTTCGGGTCTTTGGGGAAATAGCTTTTGGTGATCGTCACGCCCCAGTTAAAACTGCCGGAATCGGCGGTATCCTCTCCCATCAATATATCGAACAAAGTACTGACCGATTGCATATTCCGGCCCACGAAAGCGATCTTGTCGTCCTTATTCACGGCAAAACTCAAATTCTCGAACAGGTAGCTACCGTCCTCAGCCCGCTTAGTCAATCCTTCGACGCGCAGGATCTGATCGCCCACTTCGCGCTCGGGTTTAAAAGCAACATAAGGGTACTTGCGGGATGACGGCTTGATGTCATCCACCGTAATTTTTTCCAGTAGCTTTTGCCGGGAAGTAGCCTGCTTCGACTTGGAAGCGTTGGCGCTGAAACGGCGGATAAATTCTTCCAACTCTTTACGCTTATCCTCGGCCTTTTTATTGGCGTCCTGCTTTTGCTTCATCGCCAGTTGGCTGGACTCGTACCAGAAAGAGTAGTTGCCGGTATAAAGCTGCACCTTACTGAAATCGATGTCCACGACGTGGGTCGTAACTTGGTCCAGGAAGTGGCGGTCGTGAGAAACTACGATGACCGTATTTTTGAAATCGGCCAGGAAGTTTTCCAGCCACATGACGGTATCTACGTCCAGGTTGTTGGTCGGCTCATCGAGTAGTAGCACGTCGGGATTGCCGAATAGCGCCTGCGCCAAAAGTACCCGCACCTTGTCGCTGCCATTGAGGTCGCGCATCATGGTTTGGTGCAAGTCTTCGGGGATAGCCAGACCACTCAATAGTTGGGCCGCTTCGGTTTCAGCCTCCCAGCCGTTCAAGTCGGCAAATTCAGCCTCGAGATCGCCCGCTTTCACACCATCCTCATCGGTAAAATCTTCCTTAGCGTAGATGGCGTCCCGCTCCTTCATCACTTCATAAAGCCGCTTGTGACCCAGGATTACGGTGTCCATTACTGTGTGGTCATCGTAAGCAAACTGATCCTGCGTCAGTACAGCTAAGCGTTCACCGGGGTTCATACTCACACTACCCGTCTGCGACTCGATCTCACCCGCCAGGATTTTGAGAAAAGTTGACTTACCTGCTCCATTGGCCCCGATCACGCCGTAGCAGTTGCCGGGGGCAAACTTTACATTTACTTCGTCAAAAAGAATTCGTTTTCCGTACCGTAGCGATACGTTCTGAACTGTAAGCATTTATAAATTGAATTTTTTTGTGATTTTCAACTGCAAATTTACTAAAAAACTATCTGTGAATTAAACAGCCCCAGGTAATTCTGGTTCCGTAAAACCTATATTATCACTTAAATAAAAAGGCAGGCCGAATAAATCGGCCTGCCTTTACACAAAAATCTTGTTTAGAACTAATCAGGGAATCACACGAATTGTGTGGCAACCGCGCTCAACACTGATGCGTCCGTTTTGCTTAGCCAGCGCAGGCGTAGCGCCTTTAGTTACTGACCAAAATTCGACACCGCCCGTGCGAGCTCCATAGTCTAGGTATTCATACACCGCTACGGCGATGTTTGAGCCGTCTTTATCGAAGGCCACACTCTGCGGCAGAATGCCGGGGAAAGGGTAGTCCGCCACTTTGGTAAGTGCACCGTCCGCGAGGCTATACAACGTAAGAGAGCTTGAAGAACCTGCACCATCCTCGGTCCAAGGCATTGCGCTCTTGCCAGAATTGGCCACTACAATCATACTGCCGTCAGGACTTATGGCAAAGGCACCGGGGTTCGTACCCAGGGGCGTAGAGCCATTCACCTTATGCTCGCCACCAGTAAGTGAGAATTCCACCACGTGTAATGCGCCAGCACCAGTGGCTTTTCCCATAGCACCTTTGGTATCCACTACGTAGTAGTACTTACCATCTTCTGAAAACCTGCCGACGGTTGGGTTTTCGCCGACTTTCAATGGCGCACCCAATTTTTCAATGTTCTTCAATTTACCACCTTCCCGAAGTACCTTATATAGAGCCACTTCCTTAGTACCTTCCAGAGTGACGGCCAAGAAATTCCCAGTAGGATGCCAGCTCAAATCGATGATGCTGTTTTCAGCATCCAGTTCAGCAGGCAATGCTAGAAAACGGGTAGGCTTACCAGAATCGTCGGTTTCCAGAAAGACCAGTTCCTTACCCGCATCACGGGTCGAAACCATCAGTTCATTGTTTTTGTAGATATCGATGGCTGTGGGATTCTTGCCTACCGCAAAACCAAAATTCACTTTCGGTTTTGCAAAATTGACGATATCGACAACGTAAAGTTTTTGGCCGTCGGGAAAGCCCTTCATAGCATCAGGGAAATCCATTACCGTTTCGCCAGGAGCACCACGGGATTCCAACACGTAGGCCAGGCCACCCGTTTTGGGCACGGCCATGCTCTTAGAGTAGGTGAGGGTGGAGTTGGGAACTACAATTTCGCCAATGCTGGCACCGCCGCGTTCTAGTGGAAATTTGATGGAAGTCAGTTTGTCTTTGACGGTGTTGTCACGCAGAAGTTTGCCATCTACCAGGGCGGAAGCTGCCATGTCCGCGTCGGAGATGGCTACCATGCCCCGAGCATTGAATGATATGGAGGATGATTGGGCGAACGCAGGAGCAGAAGCCAGTGCGGCCAGCCCGGCAAACAATACTATTTTTTTCATTCTTGGGTAAGTCATTTGTGTGATAAATGGTACTAAATAAAGGTTTTTTGTTCGAAATTCTTCCAAAAGAAACCTTGTGACCGAGAAAACGACCACAAGGTTTAAATTTTAAACGCAATATAGGGCTTAATATAATATATAGCAAGATCAGTCCAACTTCATATCCCAGCGTTCTTTTTCCAAAACCGTTCGCCCTTCGCTCATCCAGACGGGCATGGGCGCAGCCTTTAAGTAATGATCGAAGAACTGATACATTCTTGTGCTCAAGTCTTTCATATTGGGGCGTTTGGTTAGGTTATGGTCTTCGTCATTGTAGACCAGCATCCAAACAGGTTTACTAAGTCGCCGTAGCGCTGTAAAGAATTCAATGCCCTGGTACCAGGGAACGGAGCCATCGGCGTCATTGTGCATCATTAGCAGCGGTGTCTCCACGCGATCAGCGTAGAAAAGTGGTGAGTTTTCGATGTAGTACAACGGTTTTTCCCAGAGTGTGCCGCCGATACGGCTCTGCGTTTTTTCGTACTGAAACATCCGGCTCATGCCCGTGCTCCAACGAATGCCGCCGTAAGCACTCGTCATATTGGCGACAATAGCCCCTGCCATCGCGGCTTTGAAAAGATTAGTTTGGGTGATGAGATAGGCCGTTTGGTAACCTCCCCAACTTTGTCCCTGAATGCCGATGTTATTACGATCCACGAAGCCTTTGTCCACCAAGTCTAACACGCCGGAAACGATGCAGTCATAAGCATTCTTTCCGGGAGTTCCGTTGCCATACACGATGTCTGGGACAAACACCAAATAATCGTTCGATACGCAATAGGGTATATTGATAGTCGAGCGGCTCGGGGCCGGAGCCCGGAAAACGTGTAAAGAGGTAGCGTTGCGCTCATAGTAATACACCAGCATCGGGTACTTGCGGCTGGGGTCGAAGTTTTCAGGCTTGAATAGTAAGCCTTCCAACGTCACGCCCTGGCTCGAAATCCAGGAAACCTGCTCCGCGCTCCCCCACTTGATGCCATTAGTCTGAGAGAAAAGGTTAGTAAGTTGCTGCGGATTTTTCCAATCCTGGACGTAAAATAGTTCGTTGGGATGAGTGAAATTGCCTTTTTCGTACGCATACACTTCGGCATCTTTGGCTTTCTTGAAAGAGTTGGGAAGGAAGTAATAGCTTTCCTTCACCTTGATCGTAGGGTCAGACTCCGCTTTCCAGTCCAGCAGCCCGGTCTGCTTGTCATCCTCCCATTGGCCCCACAACAAGTTGTTTTTGGATAGATCGATGAACATTTCCTCGTCCTTCTCTCGGGTTTCGAGGTACTTTAGTCGTACTTTCTCCTTCCGTCCGTAGCCATTGGTGAGGTTAACGGGTTTTTCCTTCAAAGTAGGGTCAAAGCGCCAAATATCGTAGCGATCATAAATCAGAACGTACTTATCATCCTTCGTCCAGCCCGCCGCGCCGTAGGAATTGGGCATGTCGGGTGTATCGTGCTCCTCATCGTGAAAAGCTACCGGAAGGTCCTTAGTTAAATTTCGGATCGTGGCCACCTGATGCTCGTAAACTTTCCAGAGCGTGTCCCGCTCGTCGAACCATATCGCATATTTTCCGGCTGGAGATATCTCTGATTGTCCTAGTACGTCACGAGCGATAAGTGTGTTTTTGCCCGTTGCGGCGTCAATCCAGTAGAGGTCAGAGTGTCCAGGCTCCCAGGAGCTTGATTTCTGGTAAGGTTCAAAGGACTTGCCCAGAAAATGGGGTTGGTTCTCCCTGTAGTTGATGGTAACGTAGGCCATTTCCTCATTACCTAACGGCACTACCTTCCGGCTATTTACATCATAGTATGTCCAGTAGTTTCTTTCCAGCATTTCTTTGCGCTGCTTATCCTGCATGGGTTGCAATTTGGCGTCGGTGTGGCTCCACACGTCCACTCGCGACAGCTCCTCGTCCAGCATCGTCGTGTCTTTCAACGAGGGCTTGCCCACCGGGGCGGCACCAAAGTACAGCCGCCTGCCATCGTCCGAAAACTTGGGCTTTTGAAATTCTGAAGGTGCCCAGTAGGATGGCCAGCCCTTGGTGACAGTGTCGGCAATCAGAACATTAGACTTTCTTCCAAAATCCCTAAAATGGAGCGCAAACCGCTTTACGTCAGCCTTGGCGGTGTCCGGCGAACTCATCCAGACGGCTTGCTCGCCTTTTTTATCCAAAGTCAAATTTTTGTATACTTCAACCTTAGAACTGGTATCCAGCATTTGGGTCTTTTTGTTGGTAAAAGTGTATTCATAAATGCCTCTGTAAAGCGAGGTGTCTTTCAATATCTCGCGGGTAAAAATCACTCGCCCCCCTTGGTCGGACAAAGCGTAATCATTCACGTTCTCAAAGGAGACAGAATCGCTGCCCGAAATATTAAGAAGCGTCAGCAAGTCGCCCTTCGGCTTTTTAGATTTCTTTTCCTTTGCTTTCTTATCATCCGAATCTTTTTTATCAGTTGAATCTTTTTTCGATTCAGGCATTTTGGTAGCCATCGCTAACCATAGCCCCGCGTCTTTGGGTAAGGCAAAGGAAACCAGGTCGCCATACGCTCGCTTTTGGCCACTTGCCAGATTGACCACCACCAGGCTGTCCTTGGGCATTTTTTCTTTTTTGACTTTGGCTTTCTTAGCCTGCCGCACTGTTTCTCTCTCAGTTTTTATTTTGGCTACCAAGTACTTGGCGTCAGCAGAGAACTGGGCATCGTAGCCACGCGGAATCAGAACTTTACGGGATGCGGACGGATTCTCAACAAAAAGTTGCCCATCGCCTTCCTGCGGATTGACTTCGTAAGCTATCCACTTCCCATCCTTTGACATCGTAGTTTCTTTCACACTTTTCCAAGAATCATAATCGTCGCCGTTAAGGGGGCGTTTGGCAGTCTGTGACCAGGCAGCTGAGGGAATCAAGGAAAGAATGCAAAAAGTTAAATAGATATTTCTCATGGATCGTCGTTAGATTTTGTGAAGGCTAAAAATAGAAAAACCCCGTAAGCTTTCGCTAACGGGGTAATAAAATATCCCGGGTAAATAATCAGGCAGCCGACAAAGACTTAACAAATTTGGCCAACTTAGACTTCTGATTATTAGCCTTGTTCTTGTGAATGACATTCTTCTTGGCTAACCGATCCAGCATGGACGAAACCGTCTTGTACACCTCGCGGGCTGCTTCAGGATCGGTGGTATCGCGCAATTTGCGAATATAGGTACGCGTAGTTTTGTGCTGATAGCGATTTCTCAAACGCTTGGTTTCGTTGGCGCGAATTCTCTTTAATGCCGATTTATGATTTGCCATTTGGTCTTGGTGATGTTACTTTTCTAAAAACGTCTGCAAAAGTAAGCAGAAATGTGCTTAACGGCAAAGGTTTTTCAAATATGAGTTGTGAATTATGAGACATTAGCAATCAAATGAGAATTATTTTACTGAATACGAGTCACTTATCACAAAATACTCAATGCCCTTTTGAACTAAACCAAATCAGCTTGAGACAGCGTTCAGATATTCAGACAAGCGGGTTTCCAGTTCTTCAGCGGGAATATTGGGATTCATTTTACCTTCTAAGGCCAGCGAAATTCTTCCCGTTTGTTCGGAAATAACCACTACGGCAGCGTCGGTAGTTTCGCTGATACCTAACGCGGCGCGGTGTCTAAATCCCATAGAGACGGGTACATCCACTCCGTCGGCTACGGGTAGGATGCATCGGGCGGCGGCAATTCTGCCGTCGGCTATGATTGTGGCTCCTTCGTGCAGAGCGCTGTATTGATTGAAAATAGAAATAATAAGGTGTTTGGAAATGGCCGCGTCTAGTACTTCACCCGTTTGGATAATTTTTTCCAGACCGTCCATCTTTTTGATGACTACGATGGCCCCATTGAAATCGGCGGCAATGTTGCGGCAGGCATCAGCAATCTTTTTCAACTGTTCGCTCTGTCCGGTCGTCTTGGACTCTCCTAGTAAGGTATTGAACAATCGATTATTGGTAAAGGCTGTGGATTTGCCGATCATCAATAGAAATCGGCGGATTTCCTGCTGGAATATTACGATAAGGGCAATGGCCCCAACGCCCATGAAGTATTGCAGGATGGTAGTCAGCAATTCTAGCCGCAACCCTTTGACCACCAAATAGAAGACGTAAACGAAAATGCAACCCAGAAAAACCCGGCTGGCGATACTTCCTTTAACAAGGTAATACACTTGATAAAGCAGAATGGCTACCAGGGTGATGTCAAGCAGATCGGTCCAATTGACCGTAAGGAAACCAATACGCATATTTAAATCAAAATTTTGGCGAATCTAGCAATTTTTACGAGCGTTGAGTGGTATACTGCCACAGTTTAACTGCTTCGACGGCTTCCCGCACGTCGTGAACACGCAGGATGTCCGCGCCTTTCTGCAAAGCAAGCGTGTTCAGCACCGTAGTACCATTGAGCACCTTAGTGGGTGTAACGCCCAAACTGCGCCAAATCATAGATTTGCGCGAAACCCCTACTAGTAATGGCGCGTTCAGGCTTTTGAGATGTTCAAGATGATTGAGCAGTTCGAAGTTCTGCGGTACATTCTTGGCAAAACCAAAGCCTGGATCGACAATTACATCGGCTACGCCGAGCGATCTTAGCCGTTGCAACTTTTCTGCCAACTCCCGCATAATATCCTGCACTAAATTATCGTATTGATTCAACTGGGTCATAGTTTGTGGTGTGCCTCGCATATGCATTAGCACATAAGGGACGCCCAACTCGGCCGCTGTTTCGAACATCTGCTCATCCAAATTGCCCCCTGAAACATCATTTACTATAGATGCCCCAGCCCGCACAGCCTGTTTAGCTACCGCCGAGCGAAAAGTATCTATTGAGATAACCACAGCAGGAAAGGTTCTCGAAAGTACTTCGATCACGGGCAAGATCCGCTCACACTCTTCGTCTACCGAAATTTCCGCAGCGCCCGGCCGGGTCGAGTAGCCGCCAACGTCTAGTATCTTCGCGCCATCGGTCAACATTTGGCCCGCTTCTTGAACGAAATGATCTGAATTGGGGTCAAAACGACTACCCTCGTAGAAGGAATCTGGGGTGATATTCAGAATTCCCATCACAGCGGGAGTACTTAGATCCAGCAATCGTCCTGACAAATTGAGCGTTTTATGATTAACTTGCCGCTCAAGCATGTCTACGGGCTTTCGGCTCTGGGCCATCGGTTTATTTTTTGATTTTTTTAATGATTACGCCCACTTTTTCAGTCTTGAAACCAACAGAAACTGAATACGAGGAAATTCTGGCTTACTGTCGCGATCTTTTTGCCAAAAAAAACCAAGATTACGGTACTTCCTGGCGAATCCTGCGCCTACCCTCCATCACGGATCAAATTTTCATCAAAGCGCAGCGCATCCGTACGATTCAAGATAAAGGTAGCCAAAAAGTGGAAGATGGAATCACGGAGGAGTTTGTGGGGATCATCAACTACTGCGTGATGGCACTTATTCAAATTTCGTGGCAAGGTCGCAATTCAGAGTTCGACCTTGACAAAATCACTGAATTGTATGAAGAGCAAATCCAGGAAGTAAAAGTACTGCTTTTCAGCAAAAACCACGATTATGGCGAAGCCTGGCGCGATATGCGGGTTAGTTCAATGACGGATATTATTTTAATGAAACTACTGAGGATCAAACAAATTGAGGATAATGAAGGCGTCACATTGGTGTCAGAAGGGGTAAAATCCGGCTACCAAGACATGATCAACTACGCCGTATTCTGCCTTATCAAATCTAATGGACTTCAAACTAACTGATTGGCCGATTATTCATATTCGTCCCAACAATTAAATTTTACTGATGGGCGGGCACATAGGCCCGCCCCTACCAAAACACAATGAAAATTGCTGCTCAAATTGCCAAAGTCATCGTTGGCGTTCTGTTTATTTTTTCGGGGTTAATCAAATTGAACGATCCTGTCGGCACCGAAATCAAACTGGAAGAGTACTTCGAGGTATTTGCTCAGGATCTGCCCGCCCTGCATGACTTCTTTGTGGGTCTCGTCCCTTTCGCGCTGTATTTTTCGGTGATTCTCTGCGTGGCGGAGGTAGTATTGGGAGTGGCTTTGCTCGTGAGCTATAAGCCTAAGACTACTTCCTGGCTGCTGCTCATAACTATTCTCTTCTTTACGTTTCTCACCTTTTACTCAGCCTATTTCAATCGGGTCACAGACTGCGGCTGCTTCGGGGATGCCATCAAATTAAAGCCCTGGACTTCGTTCAGTAAGGACGTTTTTCTTCTGGTACTGATTCTATTCATCCTTTATAACCGAAAAAAGTTTCGCGCTATGCCGACAGGCATGATCGTGGCCGTCGCGACGGTGGCTTCGGTGGGCGTGGCTTTTTACGCCATTCGGCATCTGCCGATTTTCGATTTACTCCCCTACCGTGTCGGCGCGAGTATTCCCGAACAGATGAAGCCTTCGGAGGAAATGCGGTACAAGTACGTTTTTGAAAAAAATGGACAATCGGTAGAATACGAGAAATTCCCGAGCGACACTACATTGCAGTTCAAGGAAATGGTGCTACTCAACGAGGAAGCCAAGCCTAAAATTACCGACTATCGTGCCTGGAACGACGAGGGCGATTTTACACAGCAAACCTTCGAGGGCAACAAGCTATTTATCATCATTAAAAACCTGAACGACCTTAATACAGCCGCTTTTCCGGACATCCGTAAGTTAGTTAACGACCTGAAAGGCAAAGAAGTGACTCCAATAATACTTACCTCAGCGAGCAGCAGCGAGATAGATGATTTCAGGAAAACTCAACAGTTGAATATCCCGTATTATTACGCCGACGCCACAGTACTCAAAACAATCTCCCGCTCCAATCCAGGAATTTGGCTGCTCCAAAATGGCGTAGTTAAGGGCAAATGGCACTACAACGATACTCCTGATGCCGAAGGGGTTTTGAAGAGGCTATGAAAAACGTATTTTTAGTCGGAATGCCCTCTTCCGGCAAATCAACTCTGGGAAGAAGATTGGCGCGCGCCTTGAAATACCAATTCGTTGATTTGGATAAATTGATCGTTGCTGACCAGAAACGATCAATACCGGAGATTTTTAAGGCAGAAGGGGAAGATTACTTTCGGAAAGTGGAAAAGTCAGCTTTGCAGGCTATTCAACCTAATCAAAAGACGGTAGTTGCTACGGGGGGAGGTGCTCCTTGTTTTTTCGATAACATGTGCTTTATAAAAGCCAATGGGTTGAGTGTTTTTATAAATATCTCCCCTTCGTTATTGGCCGCCCGTATTCTTAATCATGACAAAGACGACCGCCCGCTACTTTCTGAATTCAAAGCAAAGGATTTGGAAAAGGAACTTTCAAGACGATTGACCGATCGACTTCCCTTCTACTCCCAAGCTGACCTTTCCATCTCTGAGAAAACCAGTATTCAGGAAATTGTAGCGTTGCTCGTACCTCTACTTTAAAAAAGCGTGGCCGGAAATTCAATTCCTGGCCACGCTTTTCCTGTCTCCTATTAGATTCTCCTAGAAGAAAGTACCCAACGATACCAGCACGTTGATGGATTTGCTGTTTATAGTCGCCGAGCCGAAATCGGCTTGATTGTCTAGAACATAGGGTGTGTAAGCCGATTTGGCGGTATTATATATTCCCGTTATGTCAGCAAAGAAACGATCATTTCGGAAGCCAATCCCGCCCGAAAAGTACAGTTTACTACGGTCGATGTCGTCCAACTTCACGCGGTAGGGATCACCGAGGTAAGCCACGCCAGCACGCGCACGGAAAGCACCTGCGCGGTACTCGCCACCAGCCCTCACATTGAGGCCACTCGTGTAGGTGTCTTCAATTTCGCGCTTGTTGTTTTGGCGAAAGGCAGAATTGTCGGTAGCACTCAGCGTTCCGGTGCTCACCCTAGTACCTCTGTATCCTACATACTCGACTGTACCGGTAAGAAAGCCGTTTTTACCAAAGAAGTAAGTAACCCCACCCGATGCCCGCAGCGGACTTTGGATGGTGTATTCGAAATCGTTGGGCTGTAAGCCAATGCTCGTTACGTCCGGCACGAAGAAGACAGGTTTGCCGTTGGCGTCCTGCTGCGGGATACCAATGATATCGGCATTGACGAATTCATTGAAAGTTTCTCTCACACTCATAAATGTAGGCGAAGTGATAGATGCTCCAATTTGCAACTCGGGTGTCGCTTTGTAGATAATGCCCAGGGAAGCATTAATGCCGTTCCCAGACACGTTAAGGTCTTGTGTGTTCGTCGAGCCTCGAATCACCTTGGCGTTGGCATATTGGTCCGCCAGCGTAGAATTGTAATCGTATTTGATGCGATTGAAACCGACCGATGCCCCGATATAAACTTTATCGTTGTAATTGCCCGCATAAGCAAACGTCCACTGTGAGTGAGCCCCGGTGGACTCGAAACTACCCAGTTGGTCTGTTGCACTTCCCCGCTCGTATCGAGTGTAGGGGGGGCC
>NZ_JBGSXF010000201.1:0-6465 GCF_041751555.1 Persicitalea sp.
TACCCTCTCTAAAAGAGATATTCATGCTGCACACTTATCTCTATCCAAAAGATGGGGATACTATGAGTTTCTTCATGACAAAGACCCGATACTACCGAACGGCTGTCCTTACAATACGACTTGTCTAAGAGTTATCAACTAGTTGAAGGAAAATGAGTACAATGCCTTTCAAAAACATATACTGAGGCTCGATTTTGCGAACGCTTAGATGAGAAAAAGAAAATCAATATGGGGTACTTTCCTACAAACGGAGAGTGCAAAAGCGCCGCATCGTGATCCCCAATCGGGAAGTACCAGACGATCCTGCAAATTTAACGTGACGGGTAAAAAAAGGATGTGGACTCCCGTTCCGAATGTGTGGACTATTGTTCGGCTTTTGCCGAAAGGCGGAAGTCGGTAGGGGACTGGTCGTATTTTTCCCGGAAAACGCGACTGAAGTACTTCGGGTCGCTGAAGCCCACGGCGTAAGCCACTTCGGCAATGGTCAGGTCACTGTTGGCCAGCAGGTCTTCCGATGTGCGGAGCCTGAGCAGGCGGAGGTAGGTGGTAATGGGCATCCCCGTGAGGGCGACTAGTTTCAGGTGGAGCGTCGTTCGGCTCATATTCATCAGTTGACAAATGTCCTCGACGGACAGCTCCGAATTATCCAGTTGCCTTTCGATGCCCTCCCGTAGTTTTTGCAGGAATAGGTTTTCGAGGGGTTGGCCCGCCGATTCGGTGGCCGGTGGGGTCGGTGCGGTTCCGAGCACCAACTGGGTGTAGTGGCGCTGTAACTTTTGCCGGGCCTGGAGCAGGTTGGCCAGCACCACCAGCAGTTCCTCCCGCTGGAAGGGCTTCACCAGATAGGCATCCGCTCCGTACCGCAGCCCCGTCAGCCGGTCGTTCAAGGCAGCTCGGGCCGTGAGTAGCACGATGGGGATATGGCTGGTGCGCTCGTCCTGTTTCAAGGTGTCGCACAGGGCGTACCCGTCTTTCAAGGGCATCATCACGTCACTAAGGATCAGATCCGGCGTTTCCACCAGGGCTACATCGATGCCCTCCTGCCCGTTTTCGGCCCGCGTCACTTGGTAGGCAGTTCCGACGCAGCTATAAATGTACGCGGCCACGTCGTCGTTGTCTTCCACCAGCAGCAGCGTGGGCATGTCTCCGGTCGAAGCCTGCTCTGCCCATACAGGCCGCCCGGCCTGAACCAGGGTAGTCCTAAGTATCCCGACTTCGGCAGGATCAGCCTGTTGGGTGAAGGGCAGACTAACCACAAACTCAGTTCCCCGCTTGGGCCGGTTTCGTACCGCCAGCCCGCCTTCCATAAGCATCACCAATTCCCGCACCAGCGACAAACCAATACCGGTCCCCCCCTTTGTGCTATGATCGACCTGATAAAACCGATCGAATATTTTGGTCAGGCTGGCGGGCTCGATACCGGAACCCGTATCGCTGATGGAGATCTGAATCCAGGAATTGGCCATTGGATCAGTGGGGGTTAGGCTCTCATAGAAGCCCTGTGGCGTTAGGGGTTGCCAGTCCTCTCGCAGCGTTATTTGACAATATACATGACCACCGCTGGGGGTGAACTTCAGGGCATTGGCTAACAAGTTAGCGATGATATCCTGGAGTTTATCGCGGTCAAAATCAGCTTCGCACCGTTCCTGCTCCAGCAAAAGATGCAGCGTAATGCCCTGGCTTCTGGCCAGCGAATCGAACGATTCGCCCACATAGCGAATAAAACCAACCAGATCAGCCCGGACGAGTGTCACCTGCATTTCCCCCATCTCCAGCTTAGTGAGGTCCAAAATCTGGTTGACCAGCCGCAACAGACTGGCGCCGTTGCGTTCAATCAGGCGGGCTGATTGCTCCACGGCCTGGGCGGGCTGATCCGAAGCCTTTTTAAGGTCGGAGGCCAGACCCAGAATAACCGTGAGCGGGGTTCGAAACTCGTGGGAGATGTTAGCGAAAAAACGGGTTTTGAGTTCATCCAAATGACGCAGGTTGGCCGCTTCCCGTTGTTCGCGTTCCAATTGCTGCCGCAGTTGTCGCCGACGGACATACATCCGAACCAAATAATACCCCAATCCACTTATTATCAGGGTAAAAAAAAGAAGAAAGGGTATCGTTTTCCAGAACGGCGGCACCACTACCACCGTCATCGTCGACGTTTCTGAACTCCAGGTGTCGTTGGGAAGACCTCTGTTAACGAGCAGGGTGTACCGGCCCGCCGACAACTGGTAGCTGGTAGCTCCTATGGAGCTTTCGGTCATCTTCCACCGCTGTTCGTATCCTTCCATCCGCCATCGGTTGTTGATCACCTGGTGGGCGGCTACCGGGGTGAAGCGCACACTGAACTGGTCGTTTTCCGAGACGGTGAGCGTAGGGTGACCCAGCGAATCGTACGTTAAGTTTCGGGTGGCGGTGGCGTTGTTTTCCAACCGCGTTCCGTTCACGTCTACGCTCAGGATAATCAACGAGGACACCACCCTAGCTCCATTTAAATCGTATTCGTAGAGTTTCCCGTTTGAACTGACCCACAGCCGATTTGTCGGGCTGACATATATCCCTCCGACGTATTCGGTAGGTTCGGCCAGGGCTACCCGCTGGGTGGCATTTTGCGACGTGTAACGGAAAGTGGCCGTTCCCGAGGTAAAGTATAAATTATCCTTTTGGTCGGGAAACATCATAGCAATGCGAGAATGCAACAGGGGGTTGACCGCCGGCACCGTATTGAGCACCAGCCGCCGAACTGTTTCGGTAGCGGGCCAAAGTACATTGGCTTTGTTGACCATCCCTATCAGGACACTGCCATCGTTCCTGGCCTGTACGCCATAAGTGGAGTCGGTGCTCAGCGAGTTGTTATCATTAGGAATAGGATGGTAGTTGCGGAGTTGGGTAGTTTGCGGGTTATAGACAAACAGCCCATGGGCGGTGGTGGTGAAATAAATGATGCCCTGCTTATCTTGTGCTATGCCCCGGACATCCAGCGGGCGATCAACCGCGTGCGTAACGGCCCCGGTTTTTGGGTTGAATTTTAGCAAACCGTGTTGCCTAAGCCCTATCCATAGATTTCCCTCCGCGTCGGCAAAAAGGTAATTACTCCCGTATTTGGCTAAATAGTCGCGAACAAGCCGGATCGTATCGGGTAAACGGACGATACTCTGCCGGGCCACATCGATGTAAGAAAGCGAGTTGCCCCTCCCCATTTTTAGCCACATTCGCCCGTTGGAAACCGGGGTGATTTGGTAGTAATAATCGCCTTTTGTAAGGACTGGGTCGTGTAATACCCGAAACTTCTGTCCATCGAAGCGGGCCACCCCATCCTCGGAGACTAACCACAGCCCCCCTTGCCCGTCGGCCTGCATCCCGCTCACGTTCAGGTTGACACCGGGTATATCGCTGAACTGGCGGATCAATTTCGGTACTACCTGCTGCCCGTATCCTGCTTGCAGGCTTGTGATCGCAATCACACAGGACACCAAAATACGGTAGTTAGCCGTCATATAGTGGGGATATAATGAACTGGCAAATATACAGTGATTCGTCAATTTCCCAGTTACTAAAAAGGCCCGTTAATTTTGGTGCTCCGACCGCCCAACATTAACAACGCCCCTGCACGAACCAGCCCTGCTGGCTGTAGTAGCCAGCGCTCCCGACATAACCGAGTGCCACGGTCAATTTATTTCTCCGCTACACCTGAGACATCTTGACTTATGGCCAACTGCAACCATACCGCTCTACACCACCTCATGTGCTCTTTAATTCAAAGCTCCCGAATCCAAACATTACGGAACCCCGTCGTGTTGCCGTGGTCTTGCAGCATGAGTGGTCCGCGACCATGTGGCTTTACGGTCGGGCGGCCGATGTAGTCGGTGTGGCCCTGGATGGCAGTGTGGTTTTGGATCAAGACACCGTTGTGGAATACCGTAATGTAAGGCGGGATGAGCATCATGCCGTCTTTGTTGAAGCGAGGAGCGGTGTAGGCCACGTCGTAGGTTTGCCACTCACCAGGCTTTTTGGCGGCATTGACCAGCGGCATGGTCTGCTTATAAATACTACCCGCCTGACCGTTGGAGTAGGTGCGGTTGTCGTAGCTGTCGAGTACCTGCAACTCGTAGAGTCCCTGCATAAACACGCCGCTGTTGCCGCGTCCCTGGCTATTGCCTTTTACCTCAGCGGGTGATCGCCACTCGATATGCAATTGGAAATCCCCAAAATCGCGCTTAGTTTGGATGCCGCCTTTGCCGGGAGCGGTTATAATGGCATTTTCGGCTACATTCCAGCCCGCCCTGCCGCCTTTGACCGACTCCCACTCGTCCAGATTGCGGCCATCGAACAGCACGATCGCGTCCGACGGGGCCGTGAAGCCCGAAACCGCCGTCGAAGGCGCACCAGGCGTAACGAGGCGCGGCTCCGGACTCCACACTTCGCTGGATTCGGGCGTCATTTTCTTAGGTTGTAACTGGGCCTGCACCGTAAAAGTAGCCGTAAGGGCGAGGACGGGGATGAATAATTTCTTCATAAATATTTTTAAAAATTGAGAGGTAAAATGACGTTTTGGACAACAACACGGGTAAGAAAGCGATTAAAATACTAATTCTAACCGCTGAAAATGGCATTTTCCCGACTAGAAATCGTAATTTTCGGCTTTGAAAACCATCCACCTGTACTTTAATCATTTATGATTACTCGCATAGTAACACATTTCAAACGACTGGTTCCCGGACTGCTCGTCGCGGTCGGTCTTCCGGCGTTGGCTCAAACTCCGATTCCGCTCAATGATCTTTCGGCATTCACCAACAAGGCGGGCAACTGGAGCATCGTCGGTGACGCTTCGGTGGATATTTCCCAGCCCAATGTCTTGAACACTAAGCCCGGTAAGGGCATTTTGGCTTGTATTCACAAGCAGGGTACTTACGGCCCGGACTATGAGTTGATAAGCAAATTTGAACACGGCGACCTGGACATCGAGATGGATTACATGATGGCTAAGGGTTCCAACTCGGGTGTGTATTTGCAGGGCAACTACGAAGTGCAACTTTTCGATAGCTGGGGCAAAAAATCGGTCAATTACAGCGACAATGGTGGGATTTATCACCGCTGGGACGACACCCAACCCAAGGGCCAGGAAGGCTACGAGGGTACTTCGCCCCGCCTGAACGTATCGAAGGCTCCCGGCCTGTGGCAGCACATCGCGATTTCTTACCAGGCCCCACGCTTCGATAAGTCGGGTAAGAAAATAGCGAACGCCGTATTCCTTAAAGTGGAACTGAACGGCATCACCATCCACGAAAACATAGAGGTGAGCGGCCCGACGCGCGGCGCGATGGGCAAGGACGTGGCTATCGGCCCGCTTCGCATTCAGGGCGACCACGGCTCGCTGGCGATTAAGAATATCGTCATCAGTAATTTTGACAAAAAGCCAGGTACTTTATCAAATCTGCAATACAAAACCTACTATGGCAACTACTCGCAAGACCTCGACCCCGCCACGCTTAAAGTCGATGGCTCTGGTAAAGCCGAGGCCCTGACCTGGGACGTGCTGAAAGACAAAAACAACTATGTGCTGACCTACACGGGTACTTACAATGCTCCCACGACGGGCGATTATACCTTCCGCCTACAGGCTTCGGGCAACAGCAAACTCAAAATCGACGGCAAGGAGGTACTTGGCGACGGCTGGAAGGCCGCCAACGATTTTCGAACTGGTACTACTAAACTCAGCGCGGGCGACCATAAAGTAGAACTCTACGTCAACAAGCGCGATGGCTGGCTGCAACCCGTGTTAGGGATGTGGGTAGCCGGACCAGGCTTCCGCGAGGTGGCTTACCACAACCTCGGCTCCACGCTGGGTGGAAGCCCCCCCGATCCAATTCTGGTGAACGCTAACAACAACACCGTCCTGCGTAGTTTTATGGATATTCAGCCCGCCCCTGATAAAAGGGAAAGGGTAGTTCATGCCGTGTCGGTAGGTAGCCCATCGGGAATGCACTATTCCTACGACATGGACAAAGGCGCTCTGTTCCAGGTGTGGCGCGGGGATTTCCTGGACGCCACGCCGATGTGGAACAACCGCGGCGATGGCTCCTCTCGTCCGCGCGGCAGCGTAACACTGCTGGGCGATGCACCGCTGCTGGCCAGAACTTCGGGCAATTGGCCGACCGACACCACGGGTAGCCAGTACCGACCCAAAGGTTACGAGCTGGACGCCAACGACGTACCGACTTTCCGCTACCAGGCCTTCGGCACGACGGTAAGCGACCGCACCGCCATCGTGGACGACGGCAAGAAATTCGAGCGGGAAATCAAGCTGGAAAAGCCCGTCAGCGGCCTGATGGCCCGACTAGCCGAAGGAAAATCCATTGAGAAAGTCTCGGACGGCCTCTACGCCGTGGACAACAAAAACTACTACATCCAACTCCCCGGCAACAGCGCCAACCCCGAAATCAAAAAATCGGGCAGCGGCCAGTCGCTCGTCAT
>NZ_JBGSXF010000202.1:0-1747 GCF_041751555.1 Persicitalea sp.
CTGGAAATCAAGAATATCGTGGCGGTGGCTAACAAAGTGAAGAATGCCCAAGACGAGGAGGCCATCCGCGACTTCTGCGCCCAGACTGATCTGCCTGTTATTGCCGTCATTCCGCTCGATCCGACCGTTTCGGAAGCCGACAAAAAGGGTTCTCTGGACATGGCCGACATTGACGAGTCGCCCGCCTTACGGGCGATCAATCAGTTAGCCGAAGATTTGTTGGAAACGGCATAAAAAAGAGACGATCCGCAGACCGTCCCGAAGTGTGGTATAGCAAAGTTTGGATCATTTACTGACCATGCTGACCTGTTGCGGACGCTCGAATAAATCGGCTCCCAGCGAGGCGTTGAACTTTACGTCCGAAATCAGGTACTCCTCTAAAATCTTGCCGTTGCTGCGGTAGTACTTGTTGGAATGGCTTAGCATAATATCGCCTTCCTTTTTGAAATCCGACAAGAAAATCTCCTCCGGCTGGGCGTTGTCTTCCACACTGCCATAATGCTCGATCTTCCTGATGAGGTGAGTTGCCGGAGATACATAGAAAATCCAGCGGTCGTGGCCCACGGCGGGATCGAAAGTGACGTCCAGTAGCGTGGCTTTTTCGCCGTTCAGTATCGCGGTGCCGGCGTTGCGCGGGATGACGCCACCGTCAGTTAATTTGAAGGGGAACGACATCCGGTACAAAGCCATTTCGCTGGCGCAGAGCGGCGAACAATGCTCGTCGTCGCACATGAATTCCAGGTCTTTGGCAATCTTGACCGGCTCGACTTCGTCGCTGTTCTTGACCGCCCAATATCCGTCCTTGTCGTGGCCTACGACCACCCGATCTCCACTGTTGGTCAGCGACTTGATGAGTAATTGATGGCCTTCCTGATTGTTTTTGAAGAAAAAAGTTTCCTCGGATTGCTTGATGACTTTGCCGTTTTCGTCGTACATACGGTGGGTGCGGACAAAACTGCCGTCCCGAATGTCCTGCCAGTTGTCCATTCCCCCGGCGGCGGCTACCATGTCCTCCACGAGTCGTTCGCCGGAGGGAGGCTTTACGAAAAACCACCACGCGCCAAGCCCTGCCGCCAGCAGGAGGAATAGTGCGCCCGCCGTTTGGAAAAGTCTTATTCTCCTCAGCGTAATCGGTTTAATGAGGTCTTTTACTTCAAGTTCGGCATTCCAGGGAAGTTTGACTTCTTCCTCCTCCTGGCGGCGGGATGATTTTGATTGATCTTTCATAATTGTAGGTAGGCGTTAGGTTGTTAGGTATTAGGTTTTGTGATACGAATTATCTCAACCAAGCTAATTTACATTCTGCTTTTGGTCCTTGACCCATTCCGTCACTTTCTTAAAGGCGACTGGCAGGGCGGCTTCTACGGCGGCACTAAGCCCAATGCCAATTTCTTCGTGTTCTTCCGATTCACAACCCAGAAAAAGTACCTGTGGCGGCAAGACATTCAGGGCTTTGGCCATCATCAGGGCTTTCAGCGGATTGATGTAGTGCATATCGGCCAGGAATTCGTTCTGCTCATCCTGGGGTAGTTGAGTTGCGTCTTTAACTTCCACCTCCCGGAAATGAATGGTACCTGCTGCACCGCCCCATTTCACAATATCCAGTAAAATCAGCACCCGGTACTTGTCAAACAATTGTTGTACCAGATGAATGCCCGCCGAGCCAATTTCCATCACCCGTACGGAAGGCGGAAAGGCGGCTTCCCGCTCCAGCTTTTGCGCCAGCACCACCCCGAAGGCATCGTCC
>NZ_JBGSXF010000203.1:0-3368 GCF_041751555.1 Persicitalea sp.
GTACCTCGACTGGAAAAATGTGCAGGGGCTTTTAGTGCCTACCCGAATGGAGAATTACTCTTTTGCCGATGGAGTCATCAGCGGTGAGCCAAGCGCACCGCGCATTTTCTCGGAGATTAAGTTTTTCAAGAAATTGAAGGAGAAGGGACTTTTCGAGGAGCCGGGGCGGTGACTGGCATTTCTGAAAAATCAAACGCTGCTTTCCAACCTTTCTTCCAGATAGATGCTCTCTTAGTCATGGAAACAAACCTGCTAATATCATGAAACGACTATCTGCCTCTATAACAGCCCTGATAATTATTTTCGCCATTCTTGTCCAAAGCTGCACCCGCGACAACTCCCCTGCCCCATCCACTGACATCAGCCAGTTACAGGGCCAGTATGCTACCAACGGCTTGCTCGATCCAAGCTGCGTCTTTATTTCCGATGACAGTAAACTTCCCAGCCTAACCATCACGAAGCAGCCAAACGGTACTTTCCGGCTGGTCCGAACGGACTATATTCCTTCTAAAAGTACCGCTACACTCGACGGCGTTAGCGTGAGTATCACGGCGGATACTACTTTCGTTCTCCGCGATGGCATGCCAATCGGTAAACTTTTCATGGGTACTTTTCCTGATTTCAGCAGCCCAAAACCCCGCGACATTACGGCTCCCCGGCTATTCATCACCTACTCGGATCAGGCCGCGCAGGAGTTCTTGTTTTATTCTGGCTACCGGAGATAGGCATTCAAACTACCTATTTGACAGCCATTATGTCGGTCAAAATCCTCTTTGGCTCGGTAGTTTTTGCGACCTTTGTGATAAATTCCTTTATTAGAAGGGACGTAACGAGAATTTGACGCAAAATCATCATGGAAAAATCAAGAGAAGAAGTAATACGGGAAATCGCCGCCGAACACGGCGTGACGGTCGGAACGGTAGCCACGTTGTTGCACGGCTTGCAGGCCACGGGCGGTAATCAGGTGCAGTTCAACATCGGCGAGTTGGGTGGCATGGGCCAATGGCAGCCCGGCATGACGATGGTCGGCGATATGTTCAACCATTCGCTGAAAGCCAAAGTCGAGAAACTTTGCACCGATCTGGCGGCCCTGTCGCGCAAGCTGCCCCGCGAGGTGGCCGACGAAAGCCATGCCGTGCCGGGCCGCAGCAGCGCGACCTTCAAGGGCAGCCAAAACGACACTCATTACACCTACTACGCCGACGAAAATCGACTTGTCATCTACGACGACGGTAAGAATACAAACTACGACACGACGGGCTACCCGCTCACGGGGGTGCAGCAGTCGCAGGACAACAGCGGCAAGCGGTTGAGCTTTACGTATCCTGGTGGTTCGGTTCAGGCTAAGGATTTGAAGGAAATTAAAGAAAAGAAGGACTAGGTCACCTTGCATTCGTTTCAATCTTTATCGTTAAGCGCAGCTTGGCATAGCCAGGTTGCGCTTTTTACGTTGTATATTCGGTAGAATCAGGCAATTTTATTCTCTCTACCTTTAAGCAGTTTTTCTAAAATTCAACTGGCCACAGACCCATGTCGTTAAGTGTCGGCGATATTTTTGAGGGAGTGTACCAACTGGAAGAGCGGTTGTTACGGGACGATAACGCCCGTAACGACCGTTGGCGGGCCGACGACATCACGGCCTACCGACGCGCTGAAGTACTGATCGACACCTTTGATTATCCCTATGACCCACAGTTGTATTGGTACGGCAAAACTGAGGGACTGCGTAAGATCGGCCAGTCCGCTGAGGTCGATTGTCGCTATTTCGTGTGGGAGTTGAATAATTCAGAGTTCCTGACTCCAATCGATACCACGAACTTTCAGGAGACGGATCGGCAGAGAATCGCCGAGCTCATCGACGCCCTGCCAGTGGCCGCCCACGAAAGTATTTTGGCCGAAGAACTACCCGAATTTTGGCGTACTGAATCGGGGGAATTGATTGTTTTCTATCGCAAGCATGAAGGCATCGCCCTCACTTTTCAACAAAAGCAAGAAGTGAAGGAAAGTTGGAAAAAGAAATTCCCTGCCGTCCATCAAATGCCCACTGACGAAGACCTAACCGATCCGCTGACCACGCCGCAGGATGTCACTCCGGTTAAAACAGCTAACGCTTCGAGTACGCACTGGTCACTGCTGGCGCTCAGCGTGGGAATTGTTTCATTATTGATGGTGTATCAAGCGCTTCCTCCCAAAACTTCTCCCGTCGTGACTTCCTTCCAACATTCCCTAGACCAAGGCATCGCCGAGGAAAAGAAAGGGTCTTATGACTCGGCAATAAAACATTTTCAGGCCGCAGCCGACGCGCCGGAAGACAACGTGACCGACGCCCGTCTCGACAGCTTGAGCCGCAGTTACCAAGCCCTGGCGCGGCAAGAGTGTGCCCGCTACCGATCTGCGGGTAGTTCAGAACTATATTTCATCCCCAATCAATACTTCCAATACGCGGCTATTTTGGCGCGTCGAGACACACCTGAGATATGCGAATAAAACTACTGCTAACCTGTCTGGTCTTGCTGCTGACCCTTACTCTTGGTTGGGGGCAGCGATTCCCTAACCGTAATCTCTACGACATCTGGATTTCGGCTGAAGAACATCTGAACGCCGGGCGTTTCAATGACGCCATACGGCTCTACGAAGCTGCGCCCGGGGTTCCTGCCTTTACGAAAAGATTGCTCGTCACGAAGAACTTACAAACTATCTTTCTGAGCGGTGAGCGTTATTTCCGATCCAAGCGCTACGCTGAAGCCCTGGAGAGCTACAGCCGCTACCGCCTTATCGACCCAACACTACAGGTATCTATTCTGGATCGCCGCATTCAATCCTGCCTACAGGAGTTGGACAAAATTACGACCAGGAAACTAGACGAGAACATCCGCGTCGTGGCGGGGTTTGAGTGGGCGTACAACGGCGAGCAGTCGCTCGCCGTGTTGGATACGGTGGCCGCCCGCCGAAGTTTCACAAAAGCCAAGCAGCTGGGAGGCCGGCTGAACACGACCCTGCGCAAGCAGTACGAAGCGGGGCTGGATGCCGTGAACCAATTGGGCACCTGGGGTAATGACTACCAACTAGCGGTGGACGCCGGGGATAAGTCCAGGATGCTTGAATCCCTGAAAGCATACCGCTCGGCCTCTAAGTACATCATTAGCTCGGTCGAGTACGAGATCAAAAGCGCTGAGGAAGGCGCGCAAGCAACTCTGGCAACCGCCTCGTCCACATCTCTGAGTGAGCGAATGCAGAGTTACGCGAAAGAATGTCGGGTAGAGGATTTGTATTATTTTATAAAAAATAACCGACGCTTAATTGAGAATGCGGATTCGCTGATCTCACGGATCGACGAATACCGCCGCACGGAAAGCGATCTGGCCCGG
>NZ_JBGSXF010000204.1:0-19802 GCF_041751555.1 Persicitalea sp.
CTACCTGTTTCTCCTGCTGGCCATCCTGGCCCTGCCGGCCTCGGCTACCGTTCGCTATGTCGATGCCAATCGACCCGACAACGCCGGCAACGGACTCACCTGGGCCACCGCCCACAAGCACTTACAATCTGCCCTGGCGGCGGCCACCGATGGCGATCAAATCTGGGTAGCCAAGGGTACTTACAAACCCACTACCGACCCCAACGACCGCGATGCTTCTTTTGTCATGAAGGAAGGTGTGGCGATTTACGGTGGCTTCACCAGTGGCCAGATGAACGTGAATGACCGTAATACCGATCCTGCCAGTAATGGTACGGTGTTGAGCGGGGATATAGATGGAAGCGAGACAGCAGTGAATAATAGCAACCACATTATTTTTAATGTGAACAACGCCCTAACTGTTAGAGCTGTACTGGATGGCTTTACGGTGCAGGGAGGAAATGATTATAATTATGGATCCAACGGAACGCAGTCCGAGGGCAGTGCCATGTATAATGAAGCGTCCAGCCCTGCGATCAATCGCTGTTCGTTCCTGTTTAACAATTCGACAGGGGCAGGAGGAGCGATCTATAATAAGAACAGCAGCCCACGCATTTCAAACTGCTCTTTTCGGGGAAATGTCACAGGAAGTGTTGGCGGGGCTATATATAATATTGGCGGTGGGCCGTCGATCACTAACTGCCAATTCCAGTACAATGTAAGTTCTTCTTTCGATGGCGGAGCCATTTACCTCTCTAATACAGACCTTTCGACAGAGATTAAAGATTGCGAGTTCGAAGGAAATCAGAGTTTTTATAACGGGGGAGCAATTGATAAAGATGGAGGTAGTCTGGACTTAATGAATTGTGTATTTCGTACCAACTCGACCCGATTCAGATCAACGGGGGGAGGGGGAGTCAGAAACCGCGGAAGCATTCGAATAGAAAATTGTCAGTTCATCAAAAACAGTTCTCAGAACGGTGGCGCACTGGCAAATTCGAGTGGTGGCGACGACTGCCAAATCATCAATTCAACTTTTACAGAAAACAACGCTTTTCGTGGCGGAGCTATTTCTTCGAGCGGAAGTCCTCAATTGAGGAATTGTCTGTTTCAAAAGAATGGTGCGCTTAGCGGGGGAGCAATGTACAACAATGGATCACCAACAGCATACGGAGAAAACGTCCCGCAACTTATGAACTGCTCTTTCCTGGAAAATTCTGCGAGCGATTCCCATAATAGCAGTGAAAATGGGGGAGGAGCTATATATAACTTTGGGAAAGGTAGCCCTCAACTAACCAACTGTGTACTCTGGAATAATGGTGGTGCTAATACTTTCAATGATGGTGGACTGAATAGCGTCGTTCCCACTGTTGCATACACAGTCCTTGATGCATCCGTGACAAGATTCGGTGGCATCGGCCCTATTACCTACATCCAGGTTAACCAATCACCCTTCGTCTCCGATACCGACGCCCGCCTGCGGCCCGGCTCTCCCGCCATTGACGCGGGCCTCAACTCGGCCAACACTACTACCACCGATCTGGCGGGCAACCAGCGGATAATCAACGGTACCATTGACATGGGAGCCTGTGAATTCAGCAATCCGTCGGATTTCGCCATTACGGGTGTCAGTGGCGTGAACTGCCAGGAAATATCGCCCACCGCACGGCAACTGACCTTTACGCCCGTTTATAAAAATACCGATGGATCGCCGATCACTTTTTCGGTGTTCGGAGAATTGGCCGACACTCAGGCACCCGGCCCATACAGTCTCCGTCTTTATAAAGACAACCCCGTCATTACGCTGATTGCGAAGCAGGGCAATGGCCAACAATTCCGCTTTCAGTACGACTGGTTGGCAGCCTGTGGTACTACACCGCCCCCACCGCCGCCGCCCTCAACGGGTGACTTCGCCATCACGGGCATTAGCGGGGCCAACTGTCAGGAGCTATCGCCCACCGCGCGGCAACTCACATTCACACCTACTTACCAGGGGAATGACGGTTCGCCGATCACTTTCTCGATATTCGGAGAACTGGCGGACACTCAGGCCCCCGGCCCGTATAGTATCCGGCTCTATATCGACAATCCGAGCATCACCCTTTTTGCCAAGCAGGGCAACCGCGAGCGAGTCAGTTTTGAGTACGATTGGCTGGCCACTTGTGGGACCACGCCGCCCCCACCCCCTCCTACTACGGGTAAATTTGCTATCACGGGCGTCAGTGGCGTGAATTGTCAGGTACTTTCGCCCACCGCGCGTCAACTCACCTTCACGCCTACTTACCAGGGGAGCAATGGTTCACCGATCAACTTCTCGATATTCGGAGAGCTGGCAGATACCAACGCCCCCGGCCCTTATAGTATCCGTCTCTATATCGACAACCCGAGCATTACTCTTTTTGCCATTCAGAGCGGTATGAGTGAGCGGGCTCAGTTTGAGTACAACTGGTTGAACGTATGCAACGCCGCCGCTGCTCGACTGGGCGTTGCCGAAGAACCCGGCTCAGCATTGCGGTTGACTGTTTTGGGCAACCCTGTGGTCGATGGCATCGTAAATCTGGAAGTTCGCGGAGCAAAAGGCCAGCCGCTGACTATCCAATTGACTGATCTCAACGGTCGCTTGGTTGACGAACGCCGGGTGGAGCAAGCTGAATCGGTCGAAAGTCACTCGTTGAAAATCGGTCAGCAGGCGGCGGGTGTGCTCTTGCTCCGTGCTAATACGCTCAATACAAGTCAAACCGTGAAGGTACTTAACGTGCGGTAGGTTAATTTTTGGGACAAAAGTCTTCGAAAAGAGGAGCCCTTTGTGGCTTCTCTTTTTCTTTGCAATCGGTTCCAAAACTTACAGAGACGCGATAAAACCGCGTTTCTACAACCACCGATCGAACCACCCAAACGCCTCTTCCTGCATGGCCTTGTCGAACTTGTGAGGACCGTCGTAGAAACTGGTCTGGTACTTGTCGCTGGCTTTGGCAATTTCATAAACCTCTTTCAGGATTTCGTCGCTTTTCTGCATCTCGGACAGCGTGAAAAGCTGGTCTTGCCGATTGCTCAGTACCAGCGTCGGCAGCGGGGCGCGAAGGCCCATAATTTCGGAAAATTCCAGATAGTTGGGCAGCAACGGCGTGTAGATCATCCAGGTGTGGGTGAAAGCCTTATTGAGCAGCAGGTCATCCCAAGTGGTCATGAAACCCACAGGAACGGCACACTTGACGCGATGATCCATGCCACCCAGATACACAGTGCGCAAGCCACCGCCCGACAGCCCCATGCATCCCAGCCGCTGGGCGTCCACGCCGGGCCGCTGGCTCAGGATGGTAAAGGCCATCTGATCCTCAGCCACGCTCACGCCCGGCCAGGTAGTTCCGGCGCAGAACAGCGACTTGGACATCACGTGTTCGTGATTGGACGCCCAGGCGTTGTAAGCCGCGATTTCCTCGGGCCTATCCAGTTCGGCGTCCTGTGCGCCCTTTGTATCGAACTGATACCGGGTGATGGTTTCGCCCACATCTTCATAATGTACGCGGCGGCTCCCGAACGTAAACACATCATGTACCAGTACCGCGAAGCCTCGCTTGGCGAGTTCATTGGCCCAGGCCCGACCTTCGTAGTATTGCTCCCGGTGCTTGGTCATCAAAGGATTGGAGCCGTCGCTGGTGATCGTGATTTTTTCGTGGCCAAAGTACTTGTTGCCGCCGTGGTCGTGCAGACCCAGCACGGCGGGCAGCGGTTTTGTCGAGCCTTCCGGTTTCAGGAAAATAGCTTTGGTGGGTCGTCCGTAGGGTAGTTGCCAAGATAGCTCCTCGATTTCCAGCCCGTCATACACATACTTTTTCTCCACCGTAACTTTCGGCACGGCACCCATCGGCGGACTAGCGGTCAGTTCCGTAGTTTTGGCGAGGGCTTCCTTACGCCAGGCATCCAGTTTTTTATCGCGATGGGTGCGTAAGGACAACCTAGGCGGACTGGGCCTCAGCCCGGCGGCCCAGGGGCCGTATTGGCCGATGATGCTTTGGGTAGAGTCGGGCAGGGACATGGAAAAGGTAGTTTTAGAAATACCGCTGAAAAAATCTAGCGGCACGGCCTGGGTCGCGATGGGCACAGCGGCAGCTAATCCGGCGGAGTTTTTTACGAATTGGCGGCGGGTAGTTACGCCTTTTTTATTAACCAAAAGATCAAGGGGTTTGTACGAAAAAGTGAAAAGCAGGCTATGTTCTCAGCGCCACGAATAATGCAGCCCCAGCTGTGGCAGAGAAATGACAGCATTCTCTGAAATCGGGTAGTTAGGCCGCAGCATATATAGCCCTACGTCGGCTTTCAGTTGGCGCGTCAGACGGAAGCTGACACCGGGCATGAGGGCTACAAACTGCCAGCCGCGTCGGTAGGTCTGCCCGCTTTCCTGGCCCATCAGGTAAGAGGCTTCCACGAAGGGCGAGAAAGCTGTGGTGCTGATGTGGTAACGAACCATTGGTCCCACGGCCCAACCCGTGAGCGGCGACTCGATGGGCGTGATAGTAGAGTAGGCACCAAAGCCCACCGCGCCCACCAGAAAGCGATCGGAGATAAAAAGACCACCCCGAGCCGCCACATTAGCGAAAGTCCCACCCGACTGATAGGGAATGCCTACGCCTGAAAAACCCGCCAATATAGATCCCGCTTGAAAGTCGGGGCGATTGCCCGCCCGCTTGCCCACCACGGGCATATTGTACGGACTCATGTAGTTGCCCGCCCGCTTCCATTGTAGACTCTGCTTATAGCCTACCTGCAGAGCAAGGTAGCTGCCCTTGCTCACTACATCGGCCTGGTAGTTGACGCCGTTGAGTTCTAGTTCTTTCGTAGAAATGCGGAAAAGGTCACGAAAGCCCTGGCTATACAGGACATTCACGGTGAGCGATTTGTACTGACTAAGTTTATAATCCACGCCTGTGCGGAGGGAAAGTGCCAGGCCATTGTTGCGCGTGTGGGCGCTTTCGAGTTCATACTGGTAGACATCGCCCGGCCATTTCCCATCCACCTTGGGGTCGTCTTTCTCGCGCACATAACCGTCGTAGCGGTTGACGATGTAGTTCACATCCGCTCCGGCGGTCAGGATGAGCCGCCGCCAGAGTAGTTTGGAATTATAGGTGAATCCGACATTGAGGTTAGCCGGGGAAAACTGCGTGTAGCCGTCGTTGCGCCCCCAGCCGTTGACGGCTCGCGTGATGGAATCGCGGGCGATGAACTTGGTGCGGGTACCGACTTTGAGATTAGCCGTACGAATGCCCATGCGCAACGAAAAATGAGGCGTCAGACTGCGTTCGAGGGTGAGGTCATAGGACGCACCGAAGCGGTCGGGGGCTTCGAACTTACCGCTGGGCAGCGGCTTGTCGGAATGTAGCGTGTTGTAAGAAAGCGAGGGGCCGATGGAAACACCCAGCCGCCACGGACTTTGCGCCGAGGCTCGCTCGGCGGCATTCAGAGCTAACAATACCGATAAAACTTGTAGAGTCTTTTTCATACACACCGCCGTAACATTCTGAATTTGACCCCTAAAATAGGAACAAGCCCGATAAATTGCTATAATAATTTACAAAAACTTAGGAGAGGGTTTTTTGTGGTTCAAAAGGGAATACGCATTTTCCCAACCGAAAATGGCGTTTCATACCTAATATTTCAATTTTTTCACAATTCAAGCAAATACATGAAAAAAGTACTCCTTACCTGCCTGCTGGCGTTCGCTGCACTCACTACTTTCGCGCAGCAAACTACTCCGCCCAATAGCGCTACCGAATGCACCGAGGCTTTCTTTCAAGCCTTGCTAGACGAAAACGGCGCGGCCCTGCGCTCGCTGTTAACTACTGACTTCGCCATTGTGAGTTTCGACGGTTCGCTGGTGGACAGCGGCACCCTCGCCGAAGGAATGAACGGAGGCTATATCAATATCGAGGCGGCTACCCTGGCTGGCACCAGTACCCGCAACTACGGCGATACCGGCATTGTGACGGGTACCTGGCGAGCAAAGGGAACCCTTCAGGGCAGCCGCTTTGAAAATACGCTGGCGTTTACGAGCGTGTGCGTGCGGCAGGGCGGTGCCTGGAAAGTGGCGTCGGTACAGATGACACCGACGATGTAGAATGGGTAGTTATTCCACCACACCCAGGTAGTTAAAAGGCGTGATGCGGCGCAGTTCTTCGCGCACCGCCTCCGACACATCGAGGGTTTCGACGAAGCGAGACATCGTGTCGTGCGTAACCTTTTCGTTGGTGCGAGTGAGTTCTTTGAGGGCTTCGTAAGGTTTTGGGTAGCCCTCGCGGCGCAGAATGGTTTGGATGGCTTCCGATACAACTACCCAGTTTTCTTCCAATTCGGCGCGGATGACCTGTTCATTAATTTCCAGTTTGCCCAGGCCCTTCAACAACGAGTGCAGCGCGATGACCTGGTGCGCGATGGGAACGCCGACATTGCGCAGCACGGTGGAGTCGGTAAGGTCACGCTGGAGGCGCGAGATGGGTAGTTTGGACGAAAAATGCTCGAACAGGGCGTTGGCAATGCCGAGATTGCCTTCGGAGTTCTCGAAGTCGATCGGATTGACTTTGTGCGGCATGGCCGACGAACCGATTTCGCCCGCTTTTATTTTTTGCTTGAAAAAGTGCATTGAAATATACGTCCACATATCGCGGTTCAGGTCGAGCAGAATTGTGTTTAGTCGCTTTAAGCCGTCGAAGGTGGCAGCCAGGTTGTCGTAATGCTCTATTTGGGTGGTATGGCGGCTGCGCTTCATGCCCAGGCTCTCCACAAAGTGGTTGGCAAACTGCATCCAGTCCAGGTTGGGATAAGCCACATGATGGGCGTTGAAGTTGCCCGTGGCCCCGCCAAATTTAGCCGAATAAGGTACCTGATCCAGTAGTTCGAACTGTCGCTCCAGTCTTTCCACAAACACCAAAAACTCCTTCCCGACCCGTGTCGGTGAGGCGGGCTGTCCGTGCGTGTAGGCCAGCATCGGCACGTTGCGCCACTCGATGCTCATTCGCTTTAGCACAAAAAGTACTTGCCGAAAGAGGGGCTTCACCTGCCGCTCGAGTGCGTCTTTGAGCGATAGCGGGATGGCCGTATTGTTGATATCCTGCGAAGTCAGTCCAAAGTGGATGAACTCCAGGTACTTCTCTAAGCCGATAACCTCAAATTTTTCTTTAAGAAAATACTCTACCGCCTTTACGTCGTGGTTCGTAACCTTTTCGATTTCCTTGATGTGCAGGGCGTCGGTTTCACTGAAATCTTTATAAATCTCCCGCAATTTCGGGTAGAAACTATCATCGATCTCGCTTAATTGGGGCAATGGTAGCTCGCAGAGTGCGATAAAGTATTCCACTTCCACCATCACCCGGTAATAGATCAAAGCGTACTCGGAAAAGTAGGAGGAAAGTTCAGTAACCTGCTTGCGGTAGCGGCCATCTACGGGCGAAATAGCCGTCAGTTGATTCAGATTCATAGTTAGCGGGATGAAATTTTGGAAAAAGCAAAGGTAAGGCAATTAGTCCTTTGCGCCTTTTTGAATTGTACTTAAATGTTGTTTTGGCATTTCTCCTGGATATTCTAAAACGATCCTAGTACTTTCCGTCCCGAATATAGTAATTCACTATTCTCTACCCGTCAAATGAACCCCTCTCCCTTTCTCGGTGAACTATTAGGCACGGCCGTACTAATGCTACTCGGCGACGGCGTCGTGTCCAATGTTGTATTGAAGCAAACCAAAGGCAATGGTGGCGGCTGGATCGTGATCGCCACGGGCTGGGGATTGGCTGTGCTGATAGGAATTTTTACAGCCCAGGCTTTTGGTAGTCCCGAGGCGCACATCAACCCGGCCGTAACGCTGGGCAACGCCGTCATGTCTGGCGATTATTCCAACGTTCTTCCCTTTATCACAGCACAGATGATTGGGGCGTTTCTGGGCGCGGTGTTGGTTTGGATTCACTACATGCCGCACTGGGCCGCCACCGAGGATCCCGCCGATAAACTCGCCTGCTTTGCCACGGGCCCTGCCATTCGCGCCACTGGCCCTAATTTCGTGAGTGAGGTTTTAGCCACGCTTTTCCTCATTGTTGGGTTATTTGGCATCGGCCAGACCGAAGATGTGCCTCCTGGCCTGGGTCCGTATCTTGTCGGAATGCTGGTTTGGAGTATCGGTCTATCGTTGGGCGGGCCAACGGGCTACGCGGTCAATCCAGCCCGTGACCTCGGTCCGCGCGTAGCTCACGCGGTTCTGCCCATCGCGGGAAAAGGCCCGTCGGACTGGGCCTACGGCTGGATTCCCGTCGTCGGCCCCTTCGTTGGTGCTGCCATTGCAGCTATATTATTGGGATTGGTTTCCTAGTAGGGACGCGATTTATCGCAACTGAGCGGCGAAGATAGCAAAGTACCAGGTGTAGCTGAAAGGCTGCCTTGCCCTATCCCAGGGAAATCCATTCTTTCCGCCGCAAACTCTCCACCGCCGCCAGCGTGGCCTTAGTCGTATTGAGGATCTCGGCCAGTGGAATCAAGCTCTCGCCGCCGCTCTGTACCGATTCCAGCAGTTGCCGAAACTGCGCGCGATGCCCTTTATCCTGCCGTATTTTCATTTTGGAAAAATTCCCGAAGCCGTAGCCTCTCAGGGTGCGAAAGTTGTCGAGTATCAGCGTTCTTTCCTGCGAATAGACCTCCACGCGTTCTTTGGAATAAGCTTTGCTACCGTTGGCAAAATAGTTGATTACGCCCGTAGAGCCATTCGCGTATCTCAACAAAATACTGGCGTTATCAGTCGTTTCGGCGGGACTTTGACCCATGCCATTCATGCACACCTCCGTAACCAAACTACCTGTGAGGAAAGTGATGAGGTCGATAAAATGGCAGGCTTCGCCCAGAATGCGTCCACCACCCACGGCGCGGTCATGAACCCAAGAATTAGCCGGTATGTGGCCTGCGTTCATGGTCGCGATCACGTTCATCGGTGCGCTACCGAGCAAGTCCTTCATCTTCTGGGCGTGGGGCGAAAACCGGCGATTGAAACCTACCGTCAGCGACAGGGAGGGACTGTTTTCGGTAAAGAAAGCCTCGATCTTAGTCAACTCTTCCTTAAAAATCGCCAGTGGTTTTTCTACAAATATATGCTTGCCCGCTTGCAGGGCCTCCAGTGTCAGCCAGGCGTGCTGGCCGTGACGAGTCGTAATCAATACAAGATCCACCTCGTCGTCTTGCAGGATTTCGTGGTAGTCGGTGGTACTTTGAGCAATGCCGTGTTTTTGTGCCAAGGCTGTACCCGACAGGCCATTGGCGCTGGCGATATACTTGATGGAAGCACCTTTCAGAGCAGGCAGCATCGTCATTTTGGTAAAATTCCCCGCACCGATGATACCCACGACCCCTTTTCGGCCCGCGAAGGAAGTAGTTTGGTGCCGAATCGTCGCTTCCAGGGCCACCTCCTCCGGGTATTCCAGCAGCGAGGCGATGGCCCGCGACGAACCAATTTCGCCGTATATCTTACCATAATCCGCCAGCGGCACTACTTCGGTGATGAAGGGTTGCACATCGAGCAGTCCGGCAGCAAGTAGTTGGAGAATCGTTTGGAAATTACGGTTCTCGGTCCAGCGGACGAAGGGCAGCGGGTAGTCGCGGCCTTTCTGCTCGTAAGCGTCGTCGTAGCGGCCCGGCCCGTAGGAACACGACACCTGGAAGGTCAGCTCTTTCTCATAAAATTCCGCCCGGCTGAGGTTCAGCCCCACTACGCCGATGAGCACGATCTTGCCGCGCTGCCGCGACATCTGGGCAGCTTGGGAAATAATGTCATTGTTTTTGGCCGAGGCGGTGATGATAACGCCATCCGCTCCGACGCCGCCTGTAAGGTAGGTCACAAATTTTACCGGGTCGTCGCCTTGAGTGGGGTTGCAGGTAATGATTCCCTTGGCGCGGGCAATTTCCAATTTGGCTTCGTCCAGATCCACGCCTACCACACGACAGCCATTGAGTCGCAGCAATTCGGCGGTCAGCAGGCCGATCAATCCCAGACCAATAACTACCACGGTTTCGCCCATAGTAGGGTCCAGCAGCCGGATTCCCTGCAAACCAATGGCCCCGATAACGGTGAAAGCCGCCGCGTCATCGCTGACGTTGACGGGTACTTTGGCCACCAGATTGCGCGGCACGCTGACGACCTCGGCGTGGGGGCCATTGCTAACCACGCGGTCGCCAATCTGCAAGTCAGTCACCCCTGTACCGATAGCTATAACCACACCCGCGTTGCAGTACCCCAGCGGCAAGGGCTGTTCCAATTTGTTGAAAACCGACTGCATGGTAGTTTGCAGCCCATCGGTTTTTATTTTGTTCAAAACCATCTTCACCTTGTCAGGCTGCTGCCGGGCTTTATCGAGCAGGTTGGCTTTCCCGAACTCCACCAGCATCCGCTCGGTACCCAACGACACCAAACTGCGGCGCGTCTGAATCAATACCGCGCCGGGCCGTGGCTGCGGGGCAGGTACTTCTATCAGGGTAGTTTTTCCGGTTTTGAGGTTTTGGGTGAGTTGTTTCATGTCGGCAATTTCGGGGTTTATATGGATAAGCCCTGTTTCCTATACGGAAAAACCCCTAAATTTGCGACTGTTTTGTCAGAAACAAGTGAATAATGGTTGTCTGCAATGATTATTCATTGCAGACTGCCGAAATTAATAATTCATCATTCATCATTAAGAATATGTCCGCAGTAGCCGAGCAAACGCAGTTATTGGCCGACCGCATCACCGCCCTCGAAGAATCTTCGACCCTGGCGATGACCAAAAAAGCCCGTGAATTGGCCGCCCTGGGCCACAAAGTCATTAGCCTGAGCGTAGGTGAGCCCGATTTCAAAACTCCCGCTCACATCTGTGAGGCCGGCAAGCAGGCCATCGACGACGGCTTCCACGGCTACTCGCCCGTGGCGGGTTTCCCCGATTTGCGCCAAGCCATCGCCGACAAACTTCGCCGCGACAATAATATCGACTGGCAGCCCGAAAACATCGTGGTTTCGACGGGAGCCAAGCACTCGCTGGCCAACGCCATTCAGGTGCTGGTGAATCCCGGCGACGAGGTTATTATTTTTGCGCCCTACTGGGTGAGTTATTCCGAAATGGTGAAACTGGCCGAAGGCAAAGCCGTGATAGTGGATGGTGCCTTCGAGAACGATTTTAAGGTGATACCTGAGCAACTGGAAGCGGCTATCACGCCGCGCACGAAAGTGATCATGTACGCCTCGCCCAACAACCCCACGGGTTCCGTCTATTCCGAAGCCGAATTACGGGCACTCGGGGCCGTGCTGGAAAAACACGAGGATGTGTTCGTCCTGGCCGATGAAATTTATGAATACATCAACTTTACAGGGAACGGCAATTTCAGCATGGGCTCTATCCCGGCCTTGAAAGAGCGCGTGATTACCGTCAACGGCGTGGCCAAAGGCTTTGCCATGACTGGCTGGCGCATTGGCTTCATCGGTGCCGCGAAATGGATTACGCAGGGCGTCGAGAAATTGCAGGGGCAGGTTACGTCCGGTACTTGTTCAATCGCGCAAAAGGCCGCCGTAGCAGCTTTTACTGGCACGCTGGAACCAACGATGGAAATGGCAAAAGCCTACCAACGTCGCCGAGATCTGGTGGTAAAGCTGCTTAAAGACATTCCCGGATTCAAAGTGAATGTACCACAAGGTGCCTTCTACGCTTTCCCGGATGTGAGCTACTATTTTGGTAAATCTGACGGAGAAAATACGATCAACAATTCGGACGATTTCTCGCTGTGGCTGCTCAACAATTCTTACGTCTCGACCGTAGCCGGGTCGGGCTTCGGCGCGCCGGACTGCATCCGCATCTCTACTGCGGCGGCAGACGAAAAGCTAGAAGAAGCTGTGGCGCGAATTAAGAAAGCTGTGGAGACTCTGAAATAGTCTCCTATGTCATTTGGAGTTTTCTAGAGAGGGCTCCGGGCGGGATTGATCCCGGCCGGAGCCCTCTCTTCCTTTTAGAAGGCCGTTCGTAAATAACTGATTTAACTACCTGGCATAACCTAGTACCTTTGCTTTATTCAAAACCAAAAACAAGCAATAGCCATGAACTCAAATAACAGATTATTTCGCAACATGAACCAACGGGTCATTGGCGGCGTCGCCGCCGGATTGGCCGATTACTTTGGGATCGACATTATTTTGATGCGTGTCCTTTTCGTCCTAGCCGCATTTATACCCATTCCCACACACATAGTATTGCTCTACATCATCCTCTGGATCGTCATGCCGAAGAATCCCCTACGGATTCACCAAACCGCGACTGGCCCAAATCCGCAAGGATAGCCCCGCAGCTTCCAGAAGAAATTCGAACCGCCGTTCCGAACCATCGGGCGGCGGTTTTTTGTTTTAAAATAAATTCCTACTTTTACAAATAGTATGCTTGCATACTGTTGACTGTCGGGCTTCGGCTGGTACACTAGCCCAGTCCGCTCAGCCTGACAAGGCAGTCGGTTTAGGCCTTTTCTGCAACGGTGAGTCTAGCCTGACGTATCTCATAATTCATATCTCATAATTCATAATTTAATATGAACGCATACATCGTAGCCGGCTACCGCTCGGCGGTCGGCAAAGCCCCAAAAGGCGTATTTCGTTTTACCCGTCCCGACAACTTGGGCGCGGATGTTATCAAACACACCATGGCCCAAATCCCGCAACTCGATCCCGCGCAGGTGGACGATGTGATTGTGGGTAACGCTGTCCCAGAAGCCGAGCAAGGGATGCAAATGGGACGATTCGTGTCGCTGCTGTCGCTACCCGAAAGCGTGTCGGGTATGGTTATCAACCGCTACTGCGGCTCAGGCGTGGAGGCCATTGCGCTGGCCGCCGGAAAAATCAACGCGGGCATGGCCGACTGCATCATTGCGGGCGGCACCGAGTCTATGTCGATGGTGCCGACGATGGGCTGGAAAACAGCTTTGAACTATGAAATCGCTCACACCAACCCTAACTACTACCTCAGTATGGGTCTCACCGCCGAGCAGGTAGCTCAGGATTATAAAATCAGCCGTGAGGATCAGGACATGTTTGCCTACCAATCGCATCAGAAAGCCCTGGCCGCACAGGCAGCGAACCGCTTCGCTGACGAAATCGTCCCGATCAGCGTGAAAGAAACCTACTTCGATGCCGAAGCGGGCAAGAAAAAAACGCGGGAGTACACGGTGAACAAAGACGAGGGGCCCCGGCCCGATACTTCGCCCGAGGCCCTGGCACGGCTTCGTCCGGTATTCGCGGCGGGCGGCTCGGTAACGGCGGGCAACTCTTCGCAGACTTCAGATGGTGCGGCCTTCGTAATCGTAATGTCTGAGAAAATGGTGAATGAATTGGGCTTGAAACCCATTGCACGCATGATGGCTTATTCCACGGCGGGTGTCGACCCGCGCATCATGGGAATTGGTCCAGTAGCGGCGGTCCCCAAAGCACTGAAGCAAGCAGGGCTGCAACTGTCTGACATCGAGCAGATCGAGTTGAACGAAGCCTTCGCCGCGCAGTCCCTGGCTGTAATGCGGACGCTGGACATGAACCCCGAAATCGTCAATCCCAACGGCGGTGCCATCGCCCTGGGCCACGCCCTCGGCTCGACGGGCGCACGCCTTTCCGTGCAGCTATTTAACGAAATGCGCCGCCGTGACCAGAAATACGGCATGGTTACCGCCTGCGTTGGCGGCGGACAAGGCGTGGCAGGGATTTATGAACTGTTGTAAAAAACGTGGGTAAAGTTCCAAAGTGACAAAGCAAAGTTCCTTCGGAGAAGTAGTTCACAGAAAAAGGGTCAAGTTTCAATGATGGAACTTGACCCTTTTTCTGTGAGGAGAATACTGAACGTCTACTTCCCTTTCCCCAACTTATACCATTCCATGTTTTTCAGCGGCTGTCGGCGTTCGTATTGGTCAACGGGCGCGTAATGCTTAGCCAGATAGTCCAGGATTTTGGGCTCGGCTTCGCCTAAGTCCCACAGGTTTTGGGTACGCTGCATCCAGCGGATTTTTTCAAGCCAGACTTCGCGGCTGGCGCGGTACTGCGTCACGAGCGTACTGGAATGGCAACCCGTGCAGTGCGCCCGCATTAGGTCAATGCCCTCGTCAATGACGAAGCCCGTGGCCGGGTCGATGCCTTTCTTGGTCGTGTCCAGCTTGATTTCCAAACTACCAGTTGTTTTTTGTGTAGCGGATTGATCAGGCCGGAAGGCGGTGGCGAGCAAGAAGCAAGCTATGACGAGCGTCGGGGCAAGCAGTCTGGTCAATTTCATTTCGTGTCTTTTTTGATAAAAAACTTCTCACCAAAGCTGGTGAACTGAAGGCTTAACGTATTTTTTATAAATTCCCTCCACCGCCTTCCATTGCTCGTCAGTAAGTGATGGTAGTATAGCTGCTTTCAGATTGGAGACAACCTGTGCGGGTCGCGACGCACCGGGAATGATGGTACTTACCGCGTCGAACATTAGTACCCAGCGCAAGGCTATGGGGGCCAGATTTTCGTAACCAGGAAACGCCGCTTTCAGTTCGTTGACCGCCGCAAGCCCCGTTTCGTAATCCACGCCGGAGAAGGTTTCGCCTTTATCGAACTTTTCGCCCTGACGATTAAAGTTGCGGTGATCACCTTCGGAGAAAGTGGACTCCCTTGAGAATTTCCCGGTGAGGAGTCCGCTGGCCAGTGGCACTCGCACAATGATGCCGACATCTTTTTTCTTGGCTTGCTCGAAGAATAGCTCGGAAGGCCGCTGCCGGAACATATTGAAGATAATTTGCACTGTGGTCACGTTGTCGAACTCGATGCCTTTCAGCGCATCCTCCACTTTCTCGACGCTGATGCCCAGGTTCTGTACCTTCCCTTCTTCTTTCAAACGGTCAAAAAGTCCGAAGATTTCGGGACGGTAATACACTTCCCTGGGTGGACAGTGCAGTTGCACGAGATCCAGCGTTTCCAAACCCATATTTTTCAAACTACCCTCCACAAACTTCCGCAACGCGGCGGGTTGGTAAGCTTCGTTGTTGTGTGGACTCAGTTGCCGCCCGCACTTCGTAGCTACGTAGATGCGCTCCGAGCGACTCTTGACAAATTTTCCCACGGCTTTTTCACTCTCACCTGCGCCATACACATCGGCTGTGTCGATGAGGTTGACGCCGCCGTCTATGGCTTCGTGAAGGATACTCTCGGCTAGTTTGTGGTCGAAGTCAGCGCCCCATTTTCCGCCGACCTGCCAGGTGCCGAGGGCTATTTCTGATACTTTAAAATTTGTTTTTCCTAGTTTTCGGTAGTTCATTCTGTAAGCAATAGAGTTTCAAAGCGATGAAGTAGCTGCACCTTGGGATATAAAACACTTTTATTGGTATTCGTAAAGGTATAAATTAATCCTTCTTCAAAAAAAACCGATAAAACTGTGACATTATGCCGATTGCTGCGAATAATAAGGCAAACAAGTACTCGAAACGATACCAGGCGAAGCATTGGAAGATTTAGAATTACATGAACGATTCGTAAATTACCTCGAAGGCTATAAGAGGCTTATCATTAAGGTCGCGAGTGCCTATTGCTCCGAGCCCGAAGACCGCCGGGACCTGGTGCAGGAAATCAGCCTGCAACTTTGGAAGGCCTATCCAAACTACGACGCGAGTGTCGCCTTTTCAACCTGGACTTACCGTATTGCGCTCAATGTCTCTATTTCATTTTTGCGAAAGGAAACATCCCGTAGGCGGCGGGAGGAGCAGTACCGTAGGGAACGCGACATCCTGGAATGGAGCAGTGCAGTACAGGACGAAAGGCTCGAGCAACTCTTCAGAATCATCGATCAACTAAAACCTCTCGACAAAGGAGTCATGATCCTGAGCCTGGAAGGCTGCAAAAATACCGAAATCGCGGACGTGATGGGCATGTCGGCCACGTACGTATCCACCAAATTGTACCGGATCAGGGAGCAGTTAAAATCATTAGTCACAACTTAAAAAAACACAGAAATGGACTTTCAGGAATTGAGCACTTTATGGAACAATAATGACCAGGAGCTTAGCCAACAAATTGAAATCAGGCAAAAACTGGTGGAAGAGGTAAGTATACGGAAGGTTAGGAGGCACCTGGCCGAAATCAAGTGGACTTCCTACTTTGAATTGGGGGTCAGCTTCATCTTCCTCCCCTTCATCACCCGCTACCTGTCCGATACTTTTTCTGAGTCAAAGTTCTTCATACCGGGCCTAATGCTGTTGGTACTGACACTTTTCAGTCTCCTTTTCACCAGCTATCAATTAGTCCTGTATTATGGGATTCAGACCGGAACGTCAGTCGTCCAAACACAGTTGAAAGTGGCCCGGCTAAGGTTTCTTGAATCGCTGGAAATCAACCTGCTTTATATTGTGATTCCCTTGTTCTACGCACCCTTCATGATCGTAGTAGCAAAAGCCGTAGCTAACTTCGATTTGTATCAGTTCAGTAATTTGCTGATCTATTCTACATCAGGCAGTGTAGTCATTGCCTTGATTCTGGTATTCTTTTTGAAAAAATTTCCAAGCAAGCGATTACGGGAGTCCCTTAGTTTTCTGAACGAATTGAAAGAGGGCAATGCGCATTCAGATTAACCTTATCAAATTTTGTCTCAGATGCATCAAATTGCTGGGTGGAACGGTTAGGCCATTTATGGGTGTTGTTCTAACAATATTTGGTTCTCGTTCAGTCAGTTTTGTGATCCTAGCGATTAAAGAATAAATCGAAAATTAAACCAGAATGTCCTTCAATTCCGACAAAGAATCCACGACGTAGGTAGGTTTCGCCGATTCAAGTTGCTCCCGCGTATGCGCTCCCGTCGTCACGCCGACCGTGATTCCGCAGGAAGCATTTTTTCCTTCCTCGATGTCGATGATAGAATCCCCCGCTTTTAGTACTTTGGCGGCGTCAGTGACCCCTACGTCGCTCATGGCTTTCGTGATCATGTCAGGGGCTGGCCTGCCGTTGGTCACATCGGATGCGGTGACCAAAGTGTCATACTGTACGCCCTTCTCCCACCCCATTTTTTTTAGCAGTTTATTGGCAACCTCTGAATTATAACCTGTGTTTAGGGCGATCTTGACACCTCCTTCTTTTAAAATAGGTAATAGCTCCTCGACGCCCGCGCAGGGCTTGACATCTAGATTATCGTAGGCATCCGCCAGGTACTTCTTAAAGCGTTCAAATATTTCGCCCGTGGTAGTATTGATTGGCTTGATTGGCTGCGTTTCGGCGATAATATCCTTGATCGCCTGATGTTTTTCTTTTCCGGCACCGTGCGCCAGCACAAAATCCAGGGAAGTTTCATACCCTGCTTCGTTGACAGCTTTTCGCAGGGTTTTGTAAACTACATTGTCCTCGTTCACGGTGGTACCTGCCATATCAAAAACTACCAGTTCTATCTTTTTCATGTTTCGATTTATTGGTTGAGTGTGTTGGTGTGTATGATTTTGTATATTCTTCAATAGGGAGGACTGATTTGCATCTGTGACGTGACGGTTTGTACGACGATGCCCCACTTCATGTTGATCACTGACCACGGGGGAAAAGGCACAGGCCACGGCGGCATGACGCCCGGAGAAATGACCGTCCCCTGGGCCGTTACGGGACCGGGCATTCGCAAAGGTCAGGTACTGGCCGAACCCGATAACAACACCAATACGTCGGCCGTCATCTGGCGTTTGTTCGGCTTTTCAGAAAAGACGAAGTCGTGGGTGGGCGAAGTACCTGAATCTATTTTTGAATAGAGGCGAGAAGAACAAATACTTTGGCTACTGGGTACTTTACTTCGCAAGATCAAGTACCCGGATATTCCGAAACCGCAACACGTCGCCGTGGCCCAGGAAGCCGATATGACCCGACGTGCGACTCAGGCCAGGATGCTCTTTGTGATCCAGCGTGCCATCCTTGCTGGCCTCGGCCAAGTCGCCGTCAAGTATGACCGTTCCGTTGAGCGTCACCGTGATTTTGGAGCCTTCTGCGCGAACCTCTTCGACATTCCACTCACCGACGGGCTTCAAATGCCCACGCTCGGCGGGAATCACGCCGTAAGCTGAGCCGTGGTACTGGTACTCCTTCAAGTCTTTGTACTTGTCGGCGTCATTGTCCAGAATCTGGATTTCGGTACCCGCGTAGGCCGCGTCGCCTTCCAGCGGGGCGCGGATGCCCAGGCCATTGTTGGCCCCCGGCGTGAGATGAAACTCGAAGCGGTACACGAAGTCGCTGTATTCGTCTTTGGTATAGAGGTTGCCTTCGCCGCCGCGCGTGGGGTCGATGACTAGTTCGTTGCCTTCGATGAAGTAGTCGGTCTTATTGCCGACCCACTCATCTAAGTTAGTACCGTCGAAAAGTACCTGGTAGCCTTCACTTATTTCTTCGTCGGTGATTTTTGCGACTTCCATCGAGTCGGTAAGCGCTTCGTCGGAGGTAGTACTTTCCTGATCACTTTGTGAACAGGCTTGGGTCAGGAATAAACCGAAGGCGAGGAGGTAGTAGGTTGTCTTTTTCATTTTTTTGAAATGACTGTTTACATTGAAATGTGAGGGAATGAGCCTTAGAACGACCCGTTCTGGATTTCTTTTACTAAGACCAAACCACGCGGAAAATACTTGACAATCGAATTCCCACTACATTTGGGTATGAAAGAAGAGCGCATTTCGGTTTTTGACATTTTCAAGATCGGCATCGGCCCGTCGAGCTCCCACACGCTGGGGCCCTGGCGGGCAGCGCAGCAATTTCTGCAATCGCTGGAAAATGGGCTCGGCTGGCCGAACGTGCAGTCCGTGCAGGTACATCTATACGGCTCATTAGCTAAAACTGGCAAAGGCCACGGTACCGACCTGGCCGTGATTCTCGGCCTGTCGGGTTACGACCCCGTTACGATGGTCACGGCTAACATCGAACTGATTTTGGCCGAAATCGCGGCCGATGGTCTGCTGGCTTTGCCCGACGAAACCACCATTCCTTTTCATCCCAAAACCGACATTGTTTTCCACCGCGACGAGTCGCTGCCGTTCCATCCCAACGGCTTGACCTTCGTCGCCAACAACGGCACGTCGGACGAAGTCTGCGAAACATACTATTCCATCGGCGGTGGCTTTGTGACGCAGGAAGATTTTACGGAAAACGTCAGCCAGGAAATGGCTCAACTTCCGTACCCCATCGACACCGCCGCCGACCTCATGCGTTGGTGCCACACGACGGATAAAGCAATTTGGGAGGTGATATTGGAAAACGAAAAAGTCTGGCGCGACGAAGCCGACGTTCGCGCCGAATTGATGAATATCTGGCAGGTGATGCAGGAAAGCATCTTCGCGGGTTGCCGCACCGACGGCTACCTGCCCGGCGGGCTGAACGTGAAACGCCGCGCGGCCAACCTACACCAAAAACTACTGCAAGGACAAGATTACGCCGACTACGCCGAGTGGCTGGAATTGGTACGGGCGGGCGGCAACAGCTTCAACTACACGCTGGACTGGGTCAGTTGCTTTGCATTGGCGGTCAACGAGCAGAACGCTTCGTTCAGCCGCGTGGTTACCGCGCCCACCAACGGCTCGGCGGGCGTCATTCCGGCGGTAATCCAGTACTTTCTGGCTTTCTGCCATGGTACCGACGAAGACGTTTTTCGATTCTTACTTACGGCGGGTGAAATCGGCAGTATCTTCAAGAAAGGGGCCACGCTATCGGCGGCAATGGGCGGCTGTCAGGCCGAAATCGGCGTGTCGGCGGCGATGGCTGCGGCGGGCCTGACGGAAGTATCGGGTGGCACGGCGGCGCAATGTTTGATGGCCGCCGAAATCGCGATGGAACACCACCT
>NZ_JBGSXF010000205.1:0-5377 GCF_041751555.1 Persicitalea sp.
AGAAGCTCCTTGTTGCGCAACGGCATTCTGAGTAAAAGCCACTACGCTGCCCAGCAGCAGGGCGACGGTAAAGAGTTTTGTTTTCATGAAAAAATGGTTTAGAATTTTGTGGAAAATCAAACAACGGCGTTGAACGCCTCCAGATGTGGCCGCACATCCATCCCCATTTGGGCCATTCCCACAATCCAGGTTTCTTCGTCCAGATTGCTCGTCCCAATCCATTCTTCATCGGAGAGCGAAGCCCGCCAGCCCAATAGCGGCAGGGCGTCGGCCCCTACCGGATTACGGAAGTCGGCTTTCTCGCCCGTAGCTACCGCCAGGATCGTTTCGGCCACTTCTGACGCGGGAACGTGGAACGAAGCCGACGCCGCTAGGTAGGCTTTCAATCGGGCGTGCTGGTAGTAAGCAGTCTGTGGCGGCACGGCATCGCCTTTCTCGATGAGAGGCGTGTCGATGACGCCCGGCTGCACCAGCGCCACCCGGATTCCGTACTGCCTTACTTCGCCGGCCAGGCTCTCGCTCAGGGCCTCGATGGCCGCTTTGGTGGCGCAGTAGGCACCAAAACAGGCGCTGTAAATCTTCCCAGCCACCGACGAAACATTGACGATGCACCCACTCCGTTGCTGCCGCATCCCCGGCAACACCGCCTGTATGCAGCGCAGCGTCCCGAAGTAGTTGGTCTGCATGACAGCCTGAAAGGTTCCGAAAGCCGTTTCTTCCACCGCGCCGATCGGCGCAATGCCCGCATTGTTGACCAGCACGTCGATCTGTCCGGCCTGAGCCAGTACCTCGGCCACGGCAGTTTTTACCGACTCGTCGGAATCCACGTCCATCGTCAGAATCGTGATCGGCAGGTTGTCGCGTTCGGCGAGTTGCGCCAGTTCGGGGGATTTTTGTGGGGTACGCATAGTGGCGTACACGCTGTGGCCGCTGCGGGCCATGCGTTCGGCGGTGGCAAAGCCAATGCCCGTGCTGCATCCGGTAATGAGAATCGTTGACATTTTGGGTATATAGTTAAGGATGAATTAGTTGATTTGACTGACTTGCATGAGCGGTTGCGCATCCGTGAAGTTGGGGATGTCGCCGATGAGTTCGGGACCGTGTACGGCCAGGGCATTTTGCAGCTCTTCCACGCTGCCAAAATGCAGGCGGGCAATGGCGGCATACATCGGCGGACTGTCGGGTGCGGCCCCGGCCAGGCCTTGTTCGGCATCAATACCCGTTAAGCCGAGGGAAGTGAGGCGCTCCCGCACGAGGGGTAGGTGGCGGTCGAAGTAATAGTCCGCATCGAACTGGCTATCGGCGGTTTTGGGATACAGGACGGTTAGGGAAATCATAGGGTTTGGGAGTTTTTAGGTGAAGAATTAGGAAATTTTAGTAGTTTTGATAAATACCTTATTGTATGGAAACGCTCACGATTGAAATCAAAAATCCGAAGGTGCGGGAACTGATCGCCAACCTGGCTGATATGGATCTGATTGCCGTTCTGCCCCAACAACCAACCTGGGCCGAGCGTTGGCAAGCCTTGTCGGACTCCCTGCCCGATGTGCCACAGATTACGGAACAGGACATTCTTGACGAAATCAAGGAAGTCCGGCAATCCGGCGTGTCCCGGCAATGAGGATTGTCATCGATACTAACCTATACGTCAGCGCGATCATCAATGAAAACTCCCGTCGGCGACTCAATGAGGTTTTATTGAATCCTGCGCTATCCATTTTACTGGACACGGCCCTGCTGAACGAGTTGAACGAAGTGATTCACCTTCCCAAATTCAGCCGCTACGTTTCGCCTTTACAAATCGAACAGTTCATGAACCTGCTGTTTGAACGCGCTACAATAGCCGAAACTACCTCTATTGTTCGGGCAAGTCCCGATCCCAAAGACGATTACTTGCTGGCCTTGTGCCGCGATAGCCAAGCCGATTACCTGCTGACAGGCCATAAGTTGGATCTGTTGGCTCTGGGTCAATTTGAGAAAACGCGGATTGTAACGCTTTCTCAATTCCTGGCCTTGTTCCCGCAGTAAGCTTGGTACCCAAGTTCCACTTTTAGTCGATCTTAGTGTGATGCACATTGGCTCTTGCCGTGTTATATCGCCCAAAGTTTTTGCCGGAATCATAGGGCTTAGGTTGGTTTGAGTAGTTGAAAATGAGAAAAGCCAAAATTCATTTTGCTGGTACTTCCGGCATCCAGAAATTGCCTAGCATCTTCCACTGGCCGTTTTCTTTTTCCAGATAATTGGCTTTATGGGTACGCTTTGCCGTACCGTCGGGAGCGGTATCCGTTTCAATGTAGGTCACGAAGGCCGTGTTGCCCACAATGCGGAAGCGATAATCGGCTGTCGTTAGCTTTTCTTCACTTTTTTTGAAACTATCGGCGTTGATGTGACTTCTGTACGTATCGGTGACCGTTTGATAACCTCGGATATAGCCGCTGCCCGGTTGTTGAAACGAAATGGCCACATTGGGTGAATTGGCAAAGTAGCTGACGGCTTTTTCGGCGTCTTTATCCATAACTGCCTGGCTATGGCCTTCCAGCACTGCTTTGATGGCAGCTTCGTCGGCCTTCAGTCCGTCCGGCGGTGTGGTTGAGGTAGGTTGCGCCAGAATGGGTGTGTGCTGCGAAGCGGCAAACTTCCACTCGGAAGTCGGCGCTTTTCCCTCCTTTTTAAGCGTATAGGTAAAGGCCGTCCGCCCAGTTCCATCTCCGCCAAAAGAATGAATACCGCTCATCACGGCCAGATCGCCCGAACGAAATATTTTCAGGTCGGAGGCTGAGCTTTCAAGGCCGGGTCTGCCTTCGCTGCTTTTCAGCAGGGCGGGTTTTAATACAAATGCCCCTTGTCGGTCTGTGTACCGGAAGTCATCGGTACTGCGCTTCTTGAAAAAATCGTAGGGCGACTTATTGTACTCGGTCAGAAACTGGCTGAGAGCCTTTTCGACTTCGGCGGTCGAGGTGTCTTGGGCGAAAGTGGCTGGGCTCATCAGCAGCAGGGCGAGGATAAGGAGTTTGGTTTTCATCGTGTTTTTTTGTTTAGAATTGAAAGGTGAACCTACGTGGAACTCAAATGAGAAAATTGTAAAAATGCGACATTCACAGCCTTGGATATATGACTTCAAACAGGCAATAGAATAATCCAATAATCTGATTCTCAGAACGTCACTTTACCATCTTCCTCCTTCCAGGTACCTTCGCCCGTCGGGCCCACAGGCGGGCCGACGTTGGGGCTGCTGCCTTTTATTTTGGCAAAACGGCCCGTGCCGCCCGTGAAAGTGGTGGTGCCCGTGATGCTGCTCGGGCCTACCTGCGTGGTCATGGTGGTGGAGAACGTATCGCCGTTGGTGGTTGTGAACGTCACCTTGTGGTCGGCGGCCCCGGTGGCCAGGATGAAGTCGAACGCATCCGTGAACGTGACGTTGCCCGCGAAGGAGGAAGTTCCGGTGCCTTCAATGACTACTTTGATGATGTTCTGCCCGGCGGCGTTTTTGGTTATATCCTGACTCTTGGTTTTGAAACTGTACTGCGCCGTGTAGGGGGCATTTTCCATTTCAAATTCCGGCGTGACGTGGTCTTTTGTGCAGGCCGTAGTCAGGGCCAGGAGGCCGACCAGCATTAGGGCGGAGATTTTGGTTGGGTGTTTCATGAGGTTTGATTGGTTTTGTGAATACTCGTTGGGTTCAAGAAAAATGGTGTGGATGAATCGGTAGGCTCGATCAAGCTACTTGCCCAACCGACACCCCAAAGTTCCGGGTTTAGGCTGCCCGCTGTACCCGCCATATGTGGTGGTATTGGGTCTCACATCCCACGAGAGCAAAAAATTTGGGCAAAAAGAATCCTATCCCCGCCTGAACGGGACTTATATACGTACCAAAAAAGCCAGTCGAGATCAGCCCGCCGGGCCGGGGCGGTTGAGGATGCCCAGTTGCTCGAAGAGCAGCATCTGGTCGCTCATGGGCCAGGCATCCACGATTTTGCCGTCGATGACACGGTACTTGACCAGCATCGGGTATTCAACGGTGCGGTGCGTGGGCGGCAGGCCGAAAATTTCGCCCTTATGCACTCCCCGGAAAACTCCGTGGACAATCACGTCGTCACCCTCGGCGGTCATTTCCTCGATGAAGATGGTGTAGCCCGGAAAAGCTGCCTCGTACATCAGGATGCCGTTGATGTGCGAAGGCAGGTCGGAGAACTGGCGGATGGTGGCTTCGGTCTTGGGACTTTGGGTCATCGCGAGGGCATACTCCATAATCAGTTTTTTATTACGCTCGGTCTTTTCCATGAGATTGTGCAATTGACTGATACAAAGATAAGGGGCTGATACGGGGTTGGTTAGCGTTCAACGCGCAAAGATTTGTGCTATTGTTGCATAGTAGCCCTGCATTTGTGCTATTGTTTCATTCGCGCCCTTTTTCGCCAGTCCGAGGGCGTTTGGGCGAAGGTTTCCATGAAACAATGACTAAAATAACTCAATTCGGGAAAGCCGACGCGCCCGGCCACCTCGCCCACGGTCAGCGTGGTGGTCTCGAGCAGGTCGCGGGCTTTGCACAGCCGGACGTGCCGAATGTAGTTGGCCGTCGCGAAGCCCGTCAGCTTCTTGAGCCTCCGAAAGAGTTGCGTTCGGCTCAACCCCAGTTCGCGTTCCAGTTTCAGCGAATCCAAATCGGCCTGATCCAGATTGTCGTCGATGAACTGGCCCACCGTTGCCAGAAACGCGGCATCTTTGACATGAACCGACGCCCGTACTTTGTCGATGGTCAGGCCGTCGCGCATGAACCGCTCGATACGCTGCCGGGTGGCGGTGGGCAGGTTTTCCGATTGAAGTGCCTCCGGCAAAGTCCACGATGGAGCCAGGGAAGTATGGGTCGGCACCGGCGGTTCATCGAGCAGCAAATCCACGTAAATGACGCAGCTATCCCCGGCATTTCGGTCGAGTTGCAGGATTTTGGCCGTGTTCGACAGCAACAGATTGGGATTGAGGCACATCGGGTTGGTCGTGATTTGCAGCCGCAACCGCGCCACCTCGGCTTCCGTCAGTACCAACGCCGCCACCTCGAAGCGCGAACCGGGCGTCAGCAGGTAAAGCAGTTTGAGCCAAAGGGTGGTGAAGGGAGGCAGCACCTCTTCCAGCGAAGTAGTGACCAGCACCGGGGCAGCCACGCCCGACAGTTCGGGACTGATCCCCCGCGATTGGGCAATGGGCGCAAAGGCATGGGCCAGATTTTCTAGAAGTTCGCCGACATCGAGCGCCGTCGGCGACGGGTTCAGTACAGGATGGGACATTGGCGCAGGAAAGTAGGGTGGTCGAGTTGGTCAAGCATAAAGCGGGCCACGTCGGCGCGGCTGATGGAAGGTGACTCGAAGCCCCGGAATTGCAC
>NZ_JBGSXF010000206.1:0-7456 GCF_041751555.1 Persicitalea sp.
CAACCACGCTAATTCCGACTACGGAATTGGAGATGTCGTGGTCAACTTCCGACTTAAAAACGTGGAGGGAAACACGGTGTCATTGAGCGATTTCTCTAACCAAAAAGGAGTGATCGTGATTTTTACCTGCAATCACTGCCCTTTTTCCAAAGCTTACGAAGGCCGTATCAGCGCTTTGCACAGTAAGTTCAGCGGGCTGGGTTATCCTGTCCTGGCTATCAACCCAAGTGATCCCAAGTCGTATGACGAAGACAGGCCAGAACGACTCAAGGAAATGGCCAACGTCAGAGGAAACACTTATTCTTACCTAATCGATGATTCACAAGTCGTAGCGCGTGCCTTCGGGGCCAGCCGCACGCCCCAGGCTTATGTCCTCAAAAATAACGGCGGCAAGTTCATTGTCCAGTATATGGGTAACATAGACGACAACCCGCAGGATCCGGCCAACGTCACGAAACGTAACGTGGAAGATGCCGTTGTCGGTCTTCTGGCTGGAAGAGCTGTGGCCACCGCTACCACAAAACCTATTGGCTGCGTCATCAAATAATTGCTACTAGTTTTTTACGTTTTACTGGAAAGCCAGGGCATAAACGCCCTGGCCTTTTTGTATTGTCACGAATAGGCAATATTTTGGGTATGATACAGAACTCATCATCCAGGGGCTGTTGTCCACTATTCATTTACTAAGTACCTTTCCGACTTGAAAACTCTACGATTATGAACTTGCGGAAAATCATCTTCCCCTTCGTCACTTTACTGAGCCCCATCCTGCCAGGTTGGGCGCAAATGAGTCCACCGCCCGCCACGAAGACTTTCACGACGCCCGAAGAATTCACGGGCAATTGCGAAGGTCCCGCCGTGGATGCTGACGGCAACATCTACGCGGTTAATTTTGCCCAGGACGGTACTATTGCCAAAATAACGCGTCGTGGCAAGACTAGTTTTTTCATCACACTCCCCAAAGGCAGCACGGGCAACGGCATTCGGTTTGGCGATGCCAATACCTTTTACATCGCCGACTTTACGGGCCATAATGTTCTGAAAGCCGATCTGGAAACCCGTGAGGTCACTGTTCACACGCACGAACCTCGTATGAACCAGCCCAACGACCTGGCTATTACCCGCTCGGGCCACATTTTCTGCTCCGATCCCAACTGGAAGGACGGAACCGGGCAAGTGTGGCACGTGGCCCCCGACGGAGAAACGCGTCTGGTTGCCGAGAACATGGGAACGACCAACGGCATCGAGGTGAGTCCCGACGAGAAGACCTTATACGTAAATGAAAGCGTACAGCGCAACGTGTGGGCCTTCGACCTGGCGCCCGACGGGACGCTTTCCAATAAGCGGCTATTGCACCAGTTTGCCGACGGTGGTATGGACGGGATGCGCTGCACGACCAACGGCAACTTGTATGTGACCCGCCACGGTATGGGGCAGGTGGCGGTACTGTCTCCAGCGGGAAAAGTGGTGAAAATCATTCCCACTATTGGCAAAAAAGTGTCGAATATCTGCTTCGGAGGACGCAAGGGAAAAAACGCCTACATCACTTTGCAGGATTTGGGTAATCTGGAAACCTTCAAGGTCAAGTCGCCGGGCCGCGAGTGGGTCATGATGCGGGAGTTCGTCAAATAGGGGTAGCGTTTTCTATGAAATTGCCCGTTGATCTTCGTAAATCTCTCCGTAGTTTTCGTTATGCAGTGAAAGGCGTTGTGGATTTGTTTCGCTTCGAGAATAACGCTCGCATCCATCTTCTTGCGGCTGCAGCGGTGTTGGCCGCTGGCTTTTATTTCCAGTTATCCAACACGGAGTGGGCGCTAATTGTAACGCAGATTGCGCTGGTCTGGGCGGCGGAGGCCTTCAATACCGCGCTGGAAAAACTGGCCGATGCCGTTTCGACTGACTACCACCCGCTTATCAAAGCAGTCAAGGATCTGGCGGCGGGCGGAGTGTTAATCGTGGCCATCTCGGCAGCGGTAGTTGGTTCTTTAATATTCATTCCAAAAATCTGGCTGCTATTTTGATGCTTCACCAATCATCTCTTGCCCCAAAGCTGCAAACCCGCTTACCGAAAATATTTCACGTTATGTGCTGGATTATTTTGCTTTCCACCAGTTTTTTAAAAAATGCAGAAGCGCAGGATACCGCCCGCCGATCCATCCAGGAACTCTATGACCGCGAGACGATTTATCTGATGAGCCCTAACCGCTATGTTCGTAACAACGTGGCGTACAGCGGCGCGGCCCAACTGCGACAGGAATTTGTTCTCTCGCCAGGAGGTATGCAATTATACTCCCGCTCACAGCGCAACCGCACCATCGCTACGATCTTGTCGTTGACGGGGTCAGCGGGGACAATTTATACGCTCGTTTCGGGCAACCGCGACCTTTACCGTCCTTTTTTCTTTGTTTCATTGGGAACCGGGTTGGCGTCCGGGTTAATCAACGCTCGCGCCAATACCCAACTCAACCAGGCGGTGTGGCTGCGCAACCGCGACGCCATGATTTTATTTCAGGAAAGAAAATAAAAAAGCCTGACCCGGAATGGGTCAGGCTAAAAAAATACTCAACTGAGCTTACTTCGTGTACTTGATGGGTACTTCGAAGCCCTGCTTATCCCACTGGAGGCTGAGTTTGCTATCATCCTTCACGTCGAACATTAGTTTTTCGGCGGAATTCTTGTAGTTTTTGGTTGGCACGGTCACCTCGGCTACGTTCTTATCCTTCACTTTGTCATAATTGAAGGCGCCCCACTGTTTCATTTCGGGGTTTAGCATCACGGTCCACTCCTTTTCGCCAGGAATGGAATAAAGCGAGTAAGTACCTGCCTTCACGGGTTTGCCGCCAAACATGACGTCTTTCTTAAAAGTAATTTCGGTGGCTTCGTTAGCCCCCGTGCGCCACACTTTGCCGTAGGGTTCCAGGCTGCCGCTGCCTTCTTTGCCGAAAATAACCCGGTCGCGCTTCGAGGGCTGGCTGTAGACCACGCTCATGTTTTTGCCCTCGGCGGTCATTTTGGGGCTAGGTTTCTGGGCGAAAACGGTAGCAAAGGCAAACACCGCCAAAGCAAGAAATAACAGATTCTTTTTCATTTCGATATTTTAGTAGATGGTGAATTATTTCTCTTGTCAAACGCAGTGCAAGGTCAAAAAGTTGTCAGAGGGTTCAAAACTGGACAATGCTCTCATTCCGAAAAGTGCGTGTTTACCCTGGTATTATAATTGGCGCAGTTTTTTTATAAAGGCAGGATTCAATTCAAAAGTACGTGGTGACGTCAACCCTCTATTCACTAATTCTCTCATTCTCTCATTCTCTAATTCATAATTAAAAGATGGATAAGCAAAAGATTGTAACAGCTTGTAAGAAAAATTTAAACGAAAAACTGGACACGGCGCAGGACGATATGCGACGGTTGCGCGAGGCGGCAGGCCGCAACGCCGATGACAACCAAAGTGAAACATACGAGTCGAACCAGCAGGAAATGCTGAACGAAATGCGGGACATGCAGGATCATTTCGATTTTCTGGAAGAATCGGCCGCCCTATTTAATCGGCTCGATTTCCAATCACCTTCCGATGAGGTAAAGCCCGGCGCTCTCGTCGTGACTGATAAGATGACTTTTCTGGTCGGGATCAGCGGCGATTTCGATTACGACGGCAAGACGATAAAAGGAATCTCTGCTTCGGCCCCGATCTATGAAGCCATGAAAGATAAGAAGGCGGGTGATGAGGCCGAGGTAAACGGCAATGTCTTCAAGATCAAAGAAGTGGCCTGAGTTAGGGAATTCGATTCACCTTTTCTCCCAAGTTAAAGCAACGGCGGCAGCGGGCCTCGTATACATCGGTTTCGCCCAGCAGGACGCGCTCCTGCGCGGGCGAGATGCGATAAGAGTGCGAGGCCACATCACCGCAGACCACACAAATGGCGTGAACCTTGGTGACGTACTCAGCGATGCTCATTAGTTGCGGCATACAGCCGAAGGGCTGACCCTTAAAATCCATATCCAGCCCGGCCACGATGACGCGCTTGCCATGGTCAGCCAGGCTGATGCACACGTCTACGATGGCCGAATCGAAAAACTGCGCCTCGTCCAGGCCCACTACTTCACAATTTCCCGCCAGTAGCAGGATCTCAGTGGCGGATTCGACGGGCGTGGAGCGAATCGAATTCTCATTGTGCGAAACAATGTCGGCCAGATGGTAGCGTTTGTCAAGGGCAGGCTTAAAAATCTCCACCTTTTGCCGGGCGATCTTCGCCCGGTTGAGCCGACGAATCAATTCCTCGGTTTTACCCGAAAACATGGAGCCGCAAATCACTTCGATCCAGCCCGTGCGCGGGTGCAGCGTTTCTTTTAAGCGTGAAGGTTCGACAAACATAAGCAGGTGGTGGAGCGGCCGTTAGGCAGAAGCCCCGTTTTCATTACATTTGCAAAGCAAACACATTTTTTCTTATCACTCCCCCCGCACACTCCAAATCAGCTATGCCCGGCTCTCTGAATCAACCCGCCTTAAAGCAATACGCCGCCGACTTTACCGAAAAAGTTCTCGATGATTTTTATGCCGACCAATCCTCCATCGACGGTCAGCAGATTCTGACGCTGACGCCCGTTCGACAGGTGAATCTGGGGATCGTGAGCCGGATTTTCGACAAATGGCAGGCCGACGCGCTGGCTTTTCGCAGCCAGTACTTCGATTTCGAGCGGGAAGAAGTAAAAGGCGCGTTGCAAGAATTTATGAACACCGTTTCGCGGCACATCGCCATCAAGCGCGACGACTTGCAGCCGCTTTTGCTGGAAGCCACAGAGGATGCCCTGCGCTTGCTGTTTGCCCCCAGCGATTATTTTGAGGGTCAACTTCGGGCCCTGCCTAACTTTACTTTTGATAAAAGTAATGCGCAAGACCTGAGCAAGTACACCCAAATCCACGCGGGAGTGGCTAAGAACCTAGCGCTGCGCTTGTCCGATAGCGGTTCCGATTTCGTGTACGTCAACCAAGCGCTAAACTGGCTGGGTGAAATTACCAATAGCGGAGCATCGCTCGATGACCAAACTACCTACGTAGAGCAGTTTTCGTCGGTAGTTCCTTTGGCAGCCGAAGATATCCTTAGAGACTACGAGCGATCGACCCCGCTGCCCGCCGCAACGGTCGACGACGTGCCGCCTGCTCAAGAAAACAAATCTTTTTTCGATACGGCCCTCGAAGTACCTCAAGATAACACGGCTGTCCGCCCACCCGATCCCGTTGCCGTTCAACCCGAACTTGTGTCCACCACGGTCGATATTGAAAGGGAAAGTACCTCGGACGATCGCCCCACCTCGACGGGCGTCAATTCACTCAATAGTCGCTTCAAGGTTAACACGCCCACCCACACCGACGAAACCAACTACGGCAACGTGTCGCCAAAAGTGGACAGTATCTTTGGGAGCGTGGCACTGGGACAGAGATTTATGTTCGTCAATCAGTTGTTCGAACGCAACAGCGACGCCTTCGACGAAGCTATCCGCGAACTTGACCGTGCCGATACTTTCGAGGATGCTAAGGCTTTGATGATCAATAAATTTTCTACCAAATACAATTGGAACCCAAACAGCGATGCGGTGAAAGACTTGACAGCCCTCGTCAAGCGCAAGTTCAACTAGGTGCATTATGTTGTGCCGGAACCTGATTTTGGGGTGTTTGATACCCGGCTGGGTCTGGGGTCAAGCGGGCGATTTCCCTATCGGGGCTCGTTCTCAAGGCATGGGCAATGCCGTGGTGGCGCAGGCGGATCGCTACGCTTCAATCAATAACATTGCAGGACTCGCCACGCAGACCGAGGCATCTGCTTTTTCTTCGTACCACTCTTATTATGGCTTCGAGGGCGTTAACACATTGATCTTTGGTGCAGTAGTGCCGTTGCGACAGGAGTTGTCCGCCGGGTTTTCGGTGCAGCGTTTCGGGGATAAAATTTATAACGAAATGAGCTTCGGGCTGGGCGTGGCGCACCGCATCAATCGCATCAGCCTGGGCTTGAAAGCAAGCTATCGACAAATTGCCGTGAATGCCGCTTCTGTTTCTCTCAGCAAGAAAGCGCTGGTCATGGAAATGGGCGGTATCGCGCAATTGAGTTCAACGGTCTATTTGGGAGCACATATTTACAATCTTGCCCAGGGAAACTACTCGGGCGAAGGCTCCACAAGCCTGCCCACGATCTTAAAAACGGGATTGACCTATATTCCTGCCAAGGCTCTTCGGCTGAGTGCTGAATTAGTAAAAAATACCGATTATCCGGCTTCCGTTCGGGCTGGATTGGAGTACGAAGTGATTCCTCACTTACTGGCAAGAACCGGAATTGCTACGAGACCCTACACGAATCACTTCGGTTTAGGCTTTGTAGGCGGTAGTTTTGACTTCGATTACGCTGTCAGCAGCCATCCGCAACTGGGCTGGTCGCATCACCTCACTTTGGCTTATGCCTGGCCAAAGGTAGAAGACGTCAAAAGCCCGGACTGATGCCACAAAAAAAGATGTTTGCCCGAAATTATTATATTTTATGAACGACTCCGCCGCCTTTTACCAAACCTTTTACCAAAACGAAGCTCTCTTTCGGGTAGCTGAACCTGTACTAGTTGAGATAGAGGAGGAGAAAAAGCTGATTGTGGAAGAGGAAAACCAGATTCCGTTGGAAAAAGAACAGACTCAGGTTGATCAAGCCGCGGTTCCTGGTACCAAAGAAGACGAGAATGGTAGTTTGGCCCCCGTAACCACAGGGAAAGAGACACCATCTTCGCAAAAAATCCCACCACCCGCCGCACCTTTCCTCACTTTGCAGCACCGTGTTTTGGTTTTGGTAGACGAAAAAAGCCAGCAAGATCTGTTACCCGCCGATGCTTTGCTTCTGGGAAACATCCTGAAAGCCACGGGCCATGATCCCGCCGAAATGGATATTCTCAATTTTAGCTACCTCCCCCAAGCCGATGCTCGGACAGTATTGGCGCAGAAAAGTACTAATTACTTCATCAGCTTTGGCGTTCCTCTGATCAAGTTGAAACTTGACCTGTTGCTACCGCCCTACACGCCCAAGAAAGTAGAGGGAATCTGGTTTTTGCTGGCCGAGCCGCTGTCGGTTATCGACGCGGATAAAACCCGAAAAAAGCGGCTGTGGCTGGCTTTGAAACAAATGTTTGCTGTTGCCTGAAATATTAGCTTAATCCCGGAAATTTCACCGATTGCCGCAATATTGTCAATTGTGCGGCTGTTTTGGTAGATACTTAGTCGTTTCTTTGCGTTGTCGATTTTTTACTGTCCATTGTCTATTGATTTATGCCTTCTCCTTGGGAACGTTTCTCGGAATTTGTAAAAAAGCCCAAAGGGGATGATAGGTTGGGGAATCACGGCGAGTCCGATTCCCGAATTCCCGCCGAGGTCGAAGCTTCGCAGTACCGCGATTTGCTGGCCGAAAGACTGCCGTCCGCGCGAGCC
>NZ_JBGSXF010000207.1:0-3051 GCF_041751555.1 Persicitalea sp.
GCATTGGAATGCTACCGACGAGATCGAGAAATTGGTGGGCCAGGTCCTGCAGGATCAGGAACTGTGGGAAACTGACCTGACCGAGTTGGACGGCTTTCAGAAGGCGGTGACCGATTATTTAAAGACAATAATGGATAGCCCAAAATTTGACCTGAACCTTTTTAATCAACCCTCGTGAATAAAGTACTGAAAGTCCACCCCAACGACAACGTCATCGTTGCTCTCACTGATTTGGCAAAGAGCGAGGAGGTAGTTTTGGACGGAGAAAGCTACACGCTGACCGAAGACATCGACGCCAAGCATAAGTTCGCCGCCCGCGACTTCATGCCCGGCGACGAAGTGCAGATGTATGGCGTACTGGTCGGCAAGGCGCAGAACGAAATCCGGCGCGGCAGTTGGCTGAATGTGTTCAACACCAAACATGCCGCTAACCCGCTGACGGTGCGCGAAAGTACCTACCAGTGGCTGGCGCCCGACGTGTCGAAATACGCCAACGCGACCTTCAAAGGTTTTCACCGCAGCGACGGCAGCGTCGGCACAGCTAATTACTGGCTGGTAGTCCCATTGGTTTTTTGCGAAAACCAAAACGTGGCTACGCTCAAAAAAGCCCTTTCCAAAGTGCTGGGTTACGAAACTACCACGCCCTACCAGGACAAAGCGGAGCAAATCCTCGCTATGATTCAATCGGGACAGGAAGGGGAAATCTTGAAAACCGAACTACCGGCCACAATGAAAAAGAAGGCCGTGTCGTCCGTATTCCCGAATGTGGACGGCATCAAATTCATCACCCACCAATCGGGTTGCGGCGGGACTCGACAGGACGCGCAGGCTTTGTGCGGCCTGATTGCGGGCTATATCACGCATCCGAACGTGGCCGGAGCGACGGTGCTCAGTCTGGGTTGCCAAAACGCCGAGGAAAGCATTCTGACCCAGGAAATTGAAAAGCGAGTACCGGGCTTCGACCGTCCCGTACACATCCTGAATCATCAAACGCTGGGCGGCAAAGACGATATCATCGACCTGGCTTTGAAACAGACGCTTCTGGGCCTGAAAGCCGCAAACGAACTGGAACGAGCCGACGCTCCTTTGTCGAAACTCTGCGTGGGTTTGGAATGCGGCGGTTCCGATGGTTTCTCGGGCATCTCGGCCAACCCAACGCTGGGGTACTTTTCTGATATGCTCGTGGCGCTGCAAGGAAAAGTCATGCTGGCCGAGTTTCCTGAACTGTGCGGCGTAGAGCAAAACCTCGCCGATCGCTGCGTAGATCGCCCTACTGCCGAGCGATTCGCGCATTTGATGAGTACCTACAGCCAACGCGCCACGGCGGCGGGTTCGGGCTTCGATATGAACCCTTCGCCGGGCAATATCAAGGACGGCCTAATCACCGATGCCATAAAGTCCGCCGGAGCAGCCAAGAAGGGCGGTTCCTCGCCCGTGGTGGACGTGTTGGACTATCCCGAAAAAGCGACCAAGCCGGGTCTGACGCTGCTCTGTACGCCGGGTAATGATGTGGAATCCACCACCGCCGAGGTCGGTTCTGGTGCGACGGTCGTGCTATTTACGACGGGCCTGGGAACGCCTACCGGCAATCCGATCGCCCCGGTCGTGAAGGTATCGAGCAATACTAAGCTGTTCAACAAAATGCACGACATCATGGACTTCAACACGGGCGGCATCATCGAAGGCAGCGAAACGATTCCTGAAGCCGCCGAGCGACTCATGGATTACGTGATTTCTGTGGCGAGCGGCGAGACGACCACCAAAGCAGTGCTGAACGGGCAGGATGATTTTATTCCCTGGAAGAGGGGCGTGTCTTTGTAGGTGTCTGATTTTCGTTATCTTTGAAAAAACAGCTTCAAGATCATGGCAGAAATCGTTGAAACCGTCGAAGAAAGGGAAATCTCACAGTACGAACTAGAAAGGGGAAAGCCTATGCCCAGACTCATTCACGGAGCTATACAATTCAATGTAGGTTTTGAATTAAAAATAAAATACCCCGATCGGTTTCGGATTGCGAGCGAAGTCACTTTGGATACAAAACCCGATGGGAGCACGCCCGATTTGGTACTTTATCCTGCCATGCCCTTGGATTTTAAGGACGATCCCGCCCGCCGTTCCGACCCGCCGTTACTGGTAGTCGAAATTCAATCACCTTCCCAGAGTTCGGCAGATATGGTCGTCAAACTGGAACCCTACTTTTACTTTGGTGTGAAATCCTGCTGGATCATTGCGCCCGACTTCCGGGCTGCTTTCGTCTACTCTGATCCGTTCAACTATTCATTTTTCCACGGTAGCGAAGTGCTCAATGACGCTTCTTTGGATATTGAAGTAAACCTGGCGGAGGTTTTTAAGTGATTTCTCATCCTATCCTGGACGAAGTTTCAGGCTTTTCAGAACTATATGAAAATACATTTGCCCCTCGTGTTTTGTTTGCTCGGAATCCAGACCCTGAGCTATGCCCAAACGACGACTCCCGTCAAGGAATCTACTGGCTTCTACCAGTTCGCGACTGACGACCCCAATCAGAAATACTTCGTCAGCGACCGGAAAGGTGTTTTGGCCCAAAATGGGATGATCGCCTCGGCGCACCCGCTCTCCTCGCAGGTAGGAACTGACATTCTCAAAAAAGGCGGCAATGCCGTGGATGCGGCCATTGCCGTGATGTTTGCGTTAGCCGTAGTGCATCCGGCAGCGGGTAACGTGGGCGGCGGGGGCTTTATGGTCTATCGGGCGGCGGATGGTAAGAATTACACACTGGATTTTCGGGAAAAAGCCCCGTTGAAAGCCGACCGCGACATGTACCTCGATGCGCAAGGCAACGTGGTCGATGGTCTGAGTACGCTCGGCCACCTGGCCAGCGGCGTACCGGGTTCGGTCGCTGGCATGGCGGTGGCCCACACCCGCTTCGGTAAACTACCCTGGGCGGATCTTTTACAGCCTGCCATTGACTTGGCAGAAAAGGGCGTCGTTCAAACCGAGAAAGAGGCCCGGGGGCTTAACTACGTTCGGGAATATATCCAGAAAGTCAACCCCGGCACCAGCTACTTCCTT
>NZ_JBGSXF010000208.1:0-4251 GCF_041751555.1 Persicitalea sp.
TCAAGGCCAGCGTCGCCACGACTTTGCCGTTTTTGGGTATTGGAATTTGAATCGGTGCAAAATCTCTCTCTGGAAAAGCCTGCCCCGTTTTCGCTTCCACAATACCCCAGGAACCGTTGCTCACCGCCACGGCCTTGCCCGAAGCGTCGAAGGAAGTCAGCGTGTAAGCCATCATCAATTCATCGCGTAGCGTCAGCGTTTCCTCCAAATCCACGGCTTGCAGGGAAGTGATTTGAAAATTGGTTAGCGTCTGTTTAGTGCAGGAAGTGAGGGTAAGGAGTAAGAGGGGAAGAACGCGGAGACGTTTGAGGAGCATTTTTTTTGAAAAGGAAAATCAGTTTCTGGGCGGCAAATATCAGAAAAGCTTCGCAGAATTTTTATTTCACATTTGCGATTTGCAATTTGCAAATCGCAAATGTGAAATAGTATGAAAAAGCATAATGGAATGAGACCGCAAGACATCGTGATACTATTAGAAATCATCGCAACTTTCTATAAAAGCAATATAGGATGGCCGGATTCTTCTTTAATGATGATTCCACAGCACCCCACTAATAAAGCCATTGCTCTCTCCCTCAAAATAAGTGAGGCGGAGGTATCAGAATCACTTAGGCGTTCTGCTTATGCGGGGTTACTGGATGATCCCAAATATAAGCGGATTAACAAAAAGGCTTTACTGGATTTCCTGCTCTGTGGGTTGAAGTACGTATTTCCTGTCCAACCGGGTGCCTTGTCGAGGGGTGTCCCAACGGCGCATTCTGCTCCACCACTCGAAGATGTCATCATGTCGGACGAAAAATATGTATGGAAGTTTGCAGAGGGCAAAGTACGGGGGCAGTTGATCGAACCTTTGTACCCCACTGTTCCTGAGGTTGTGGCGAATGATAGTGAACTGTATAAGTTGTTGACTTTGACTGATGCCATTCGGATTGGTTCGGCCCGAGTCGTAAGGTTGGCTTCGGAAGAATTGGAAAAGCGGATTATGTCGGCATGGTAAACGAACAGAACAAAGAATGGTTAAAAGCTGTGGCTCGCGCCATATATAAAACCGACCAGAAAGTTGTGTTCGTGGGCGGAGCGGTTGTCGGCTTGTACGGTGACGACCCGGCTCGCATTAAAGCGAGGCTAACTAAGGATGTTGACGTAGTCGCAGAAATTCTAAATTTGAGTGATAATGAGCATTTTGAGACCAGATTGCGCGAAATTGGGTTTCAGCCCGACCGTGATTCATCGGTTATCTGTCGATACAAATACCAAGGAATCACCGTGGACATAATGCCTACTGAAACCGGAATATTGGGTTTCTCGAATCAATGGTACAAGGAAGGAATGCACCATATTCTTGCTGTTGACTTAGGAGAGCAAGTTTCGGTGAATATTTTTGAGCCTCCCTACTTTCTCGCTACAAAATTCGATGCCCTAAAATCGGAAAGGCATGGCGCGGATTATCGATGGAATAGTGATTTTGAGGATATTATCTATCTTTTTGACTATCGGATTGACGTTTTTGAGGAAATTGAAAGGGCCGATGAGAGGGTGAGAAGATATATAATCAGCGAGATAACTCAGCTACTAGAACGTCCCAATATTGAAGAGGAAATTGAAGCAAATTTAGAGTACCAGAACCATAGAGAGCGGCAATTGAGGATCATCGAAATCTGGCAAAAAATAGTTATTTAGATTTTACAGCTAACTACCCATCCAACAATCCCGCATCATTCGCCCCAACCGTCTTCCAGGTCAGTTCTTTGGTCGGGTCGATGACCAGCCAGAGCAGACTACTAATGCCGAGCAAAGTACCTATGATGTAGAGCGGGTAGTTGTAATCCCCGGCCCAGTCCACGATTTTGCCAAAAAACACGGCCAGAAAAAAGCCGCCCAACTGCCCAATCATGTTCATGGTACCAGAAACCGTGCCGGCGCGGCTCTTGCCAATATCCACGCAAACGGCGAAGGAAACGGGCAACGTCAGGTCTTTGAAAAGCATCCCGGCCGAAAGCAGGTAAGCCGCCGTGACGTTGTCGGCGGTGAGGGCCGACGTCCACATGACAACGCTCGACAGCCCCATGCCCACCAGCCCCACGCTGGCGCGGCCGATGCGCAGGCCGTACCGCTTTACCAGCCAGTCGCTCAGAAAACCGCCCGTGAAGCAACCCACGGCACCCGTTAGAAAAGGTAGGGTGGAAAAAAGCTGCATTTCGGATTCGGAGAAATGGCGGCCTTCCTGCAAATAAATGGGCATCCAACTGTAAAAAAAATACGCGCCGTACATATAAAAGTGGAACATGATTACGAGCGCCCACAGGTTGCGGCTGCGCAGCAACGCGCCCCAGGCCAGTCCGTGTGCCTGGGGCCGGAAGCGGCGGCTTTCCTGGATGTAGGCCAGCTCTTTTTCCGAAATACCCTTTTTGTCTTTGGGAAAATCCCGGAACCACCAGTACCAGACCGCCGCCCAAACCACGCCCACTAAGCCCATCGCCCAGAACGACGCCCGCCAGCCCGCGCTGGCCGCGAGTGGTATCATCACCAGCGGAGCCAATGCCCCGCCCAGCCGTCCTGCGCCCCAAATGAACGCCTGCGCCCGGCCCGTCTCGACCGCCGGGAACCAGCGGGCGATGACGATGGAGCTATTGGGATAAGCCCCCGCTTCCCCCATTCCAAACAAAAAACGAATGACGATCAGCGCGATAAGTCCCGAAGCTACGCCCGTCAGGGCCGTGAATAGCGACCACCAGAGTACCACCCGCAAAAGTACCCGACGCGGCCCAAGACGGTCGCCCATGGCACCCGTGGGCATCTCGAACAAAGCATAAGCCAGCGAAAAAGCACCCAGCACCCAGCCAAATTCTTCATTACTGAGGCCGAGGTCGCTTTTCATCCGTACGCCCACAACCGAGATGCACACGCGGTCGAGGTAGGTAATCATGGAAAGCGAAAAGAGGAAGAAGAGGACGCGGTAGCGGTACAGCAAGGGAATGGTGAGTGATGAATGATGAATTATTGCGGGCTGGGAAAAGTAGGCAAGAAATGCAGTTTTTACCAGAAAAATGCTCAGCCGGGACGTCTTTTGCTATCTTTGCGGGATTTAATGTAAGTGTAAGCCCAGTTGGAAACGCTGTACCCTGGTTTTTCAAGAGTCTAACATCCAAAGTCCAGCGCCCAGCGTCAACATCCAATATCCCTGTTTCAATGAAAGTTTTAAAGTTCGGCGGCACGTCGGTGGGTTCGGTTGAGAGTATCAAGTTGGTCATCGATATTCTTGAAAAAAGCATTTCCAAAGGCGAACGCACGGCGGTAGTTTTCTCGGCGATGGGCGGGGCAACGAATCGGCTGATCGAGATTGGCCGCATGGCCGCCGCCGGAAATCAGGAGTACTTCGAGCTACTTAAAGTAGTGGAGGAAAGACACTTCACTACCATTCGTGGCCTGATTAACGTCAAGCAACAGAGCGGTACTTTTGCCAATATTAAGGGGCTTTTCAATGAATTGGAAGACATCCTGCGTGGGGTAACGCTCATTCGCGAACTGACCGACCGTACGATGGATCTCATCATGAGCTTTGGTGAGCGGCTTTCCACAAATATCATTACGGAGGCGTTAAAAAATAAAGGCGTCAAGGCTGAGTTCTGCGATGCCCGGCAACTCATTCGAACCAACGAACATTTCGGCATGGCCGCTGTGGATTTCGATACGACCAATCGTCAGATACTCGAACATTTTGCCAAATCCTCGGCCTTGCAGTGCATCACGGGCTTTATTGCGGCTACCGACGAGGGGATCACAACCACCCTCGGGCGGGGCGGCTCGGACTACACGGCTTCTATATTTGGCGCGGCCCTCGACGCCCAGGTAATCGAAATCTGGACCGACGTGGACGGAATGATGACCGCAGACCCTCGCAAAGTACCCAACGCCTTCACGATTCAGGCCATCTCCTACGCCGAGGCGATGGAACTTTCGCATTTTGGGGCCAAAGTCATTTATCCGCCCAGTTTGCAACCCGCTTTTGCCAAAAATATCCCGCTGAGGGTGATGAATACTTTCAACACTGAATTTGAAGGTACTTTGGTGGATCGCTCGGCCAACCACAAGCAATACGCCATAACGGGCATTTCGTCCATCGACGATATGGCCCTGGTCAATATTCAGGGCAGCGGTATGATCGGTGTAGCCGGCATTTCGGCGAGGTTGTTCACTACTCTGTCGGAAAATAATATCAGCGTCATCCTGATTTCGCAGGCGTCTTCGGAG
>NZ_JBGSXF010000209.1:0-3479 GCF_041751555.1 Persicitalea sp.
TCGCGGTTCAGCATACCGTTGATGAGCGTTTCCATCTGGCTCACCAGGTTGGAGGCCTCCTCCTTGCCATCGGCGGATTTCCAGGCCATGAAACGGCTCAGGCCCGCCGACAGCGTTCCGGCCCTGGCTTCCAAACCATCCGACAGCACCACGAAACCATTGTAAGCAAACAGGCTCGGAATAGTGGCTTTGTAGGTCTGGATTTGGTCGTAAGCCGAGCGTACCGTGGCCTTTTCGTCGGCGGCGTTTTTGAGTTCCAGCACTACCAGCGGCAGGCCGTTGACGAACAGAATGACGTCGGGCCGCTTGTTGACACCGTTCTCGACCACCGTGAACTGGTTCGCCACCACGAATTCGTTGTTGTCGGACGTCACGAAATCCACCAGCTTTACCAGGTCGCCGCGGGTGTGTCCGTTCTGCTGGTATTCCACTTTGACGCCCTCGGTTAGCATCCGGTGAAAGGCTTCGTTGTTAGTCAGCAAGTCGGGCGCGTTCAGCCGTCCGATTTCTTTGAGAGCCTCCTCCCGCACTTCCGTCGGTACTGCCGGATTGAGGCGGCGCAGGGCCGCCCGTAGCCGCTCGACCAGCAACACCTCGCCGTAGTTTGTCCGCTCGGGCCGCTCGCCGTCGGGGCCAATTTCGGGCGCGTAGAGGTATTCGTAGCCCAGCCGCTCGAGGAGTTTGATGGCGAAGTTTTCGATGGCGTGTTCGGTAAGGCGCGTCATTCGGGGGATTCGTTGAAGGTGTTGTACTCGGTCACGTAGGCTTGCTTGTCCACATTGAAGAGAATTTCACTGGCTGGGTAGGAATAATCGCCCATCGAGAATTCTCCGTACGAATCGTCCCAGGAAGCGTTGAATTCTTCGGCTTCATAGTAGTCCAAAGTATCAAATAAGCTTTGTTCCTCTCTTCTTAGAATTTCATTTTCATGGTTTCTAATCATGAAACTTGCAACAAGGTCAGTAGCATCAATGAGAAAATCTCTCGAGATTTCATCAATAACCAAGTTTCGACGTTCTATTTGCTCGGAAGTACCGCCATGGGAGGTGGTTCCCACTTCCTTGCGTAGTTTTCCGAGTTGCTGCCCGATTGCTGATAGTGCTCCCCCGACAACGTTCACAAAACCGCCTTTTTCATACCCAATAGCATCAAAGGCAGTTTTTATAAGTGCATGGAAATTCTCCCCCCCGGAAAGAGCAATCTGTTTATCCTTACATATTTGCTTGCTGATTCCCTCTAGTAGAGATTTTGAGTTCTCTAACGATATACTAAAATCTGTGTCAATATGAAGTTCGATCCGCTCAACGTAAACCAAATAACTTCTCCAACTATTAAAATCAGAAATAACTTTTTTTACTTTGATCATATCGATTCCAATCTTATTTCTCCACTCAACAATTTTGGTAAAAGCGTGTCGCGCAGCTTTTCCAGGGTGCTGATTTGAATTTGATTATAATCAATCTTATCCCAAATTTTTTTGGCAAACTCTGCGAATGCCGATAGCTTTTCCTGAGGCGGTTTTAGAAATTCTACTGCTTCAATATCACTAGGCTTTAAAGAAGGGTAAGTCGAAGTTGAGCCTTCTGCGATAGCGTGAAGATGCTCGGTCATTTCATTTGAAGTTAATAGAAGATAGATGAAATGAGGGTCGATATCTTGACAAGAAATAACGCAAAATCCAGTTGACACGACAAGGTTCTTTGCCGGGTTCTTAATTATTCCGTAATGTTTCTGATTTGGTCGGACAGTAGAAATTAACACATCATTGTGCTCAACTAATCTCTTTGCTCGGCTTGGTGCATCGGACAATTCAATTTCTTGAATAGCTTCAATTCTTCCGTTTGTCAATGATCCGGTGTCAAGATATTGAATCAAATCATACGGATAAGATTTATTAGCGGTATTGACATTGGTTTTTACAAAATCCCCTACTTTGACTTCCCCCCAACCCTCCTCCGCCTCCTCCACAAACCACTGTCTGAAAAGCGTTTCCGCCATTTGTTCCAGGGTTTTGTTCTGACGGTGGAGCAGGTCTATTTTGTCGTCCAGGCTGCTGAGGATGGAGGCGATGGCGCGTTGCTCGGATAGAGACGGAAGGTTGATAGGAACGTCTTCTATGTTTTTTTTCGAGATATTCGCTTGGTTTGCACTACCCGCAGATTGACTTGCCAAATAGTCATGAGTTCCATCATCCTTTAAAAAATAATACAGGAATGAGTTTAATATTTTTGATTTAGGTTTGATTTTGGCTACACGTTGATTTAGAAGTGCCTTGTCGTCTAATTTAGAAAGTGAAACCTCACCTACCACTTGTGTCAAAGTATGAGGATGATTTCCTGTTAGGGCAATTAATATATCGTTTCGCTCAACTAGAAATCTTTCATGATTTTTATCAAAAATATGATACTGAACATCATTGAGTGTCACTTGTCCACTCGCAACGTTTTTTATTTTAATTACAGGAAGAGAGTTTTCTACCTTTTCGGTTAAAAAGTTATTAGATTTAAATGCGAATCCATTGACTATCTCTATCAATTCTCCTAATAAAACTTCCTTCCACTCACGCATCGATTCTGATTTTTTCAAGATTAGCGGCAATACTTTCATTCAGGGTGGCTTCTTCCCGCAACTGCGCGGCGAACTCCGCTTTGAGTTGGGTAAAGCGTTCGGCGAAGTCGAAGTCGTCTTCCTCCTCGGCCAGGCCCACGTAGCGGCCTGGCGTAAGCACGTAGTCGAGTTCACGCACGCGATCAAGCGGCACAGCGGCGCAGAAGCCTTTTATGTCTTCGTAGCTACCGTCGGTATTACGCCATTGGTGGTAGGTGTCGGTGATTTGCCGGATGTCGTCGTCGGAGAGTTCGCGGGTGCGGCGGTTGATGAGGAAACCCAGGTTGCGGGCGTCGATAAACAGGATTTCGCCCCGGCGGTCGCGGAAGCGTCCGTTGGCACGGTTGCGGCTCATGAACCAGAGCGAGGCGGGGATTTGGGTGTTCAGGAACAGCTTGGCGGGCAGGTTCACGATGCAGTCCACGAGGTCGGCCTCCACGAGGGCTTGCCGGATGTCGCCCTCGCCCGATGACTTGGACGTGAGCGCGCCCTTCGACAGCACAAAGCCCGCCTGTCCGTCGGGGGCCAGGTGGTACATAAAATGCTGAATCCAGGCGTAGTTGGCGTTGCCCGTGGGCGGCGTGCCGTACTGCCAGCGCCCATCGCTACGCAGCAAATCACCGCTCCAGTCGCTGACGTTGAAGGGTGGATTGGCCAGGATGTAATCGGCCCGCAGGTCCTTGTGGGCGTCGTTGAGGAACGACCCCTCGTTGTTCCACTTTACCTGCGAACTGTCGATGCCCCGGATGGCGAGGTTCATCTTGGCCAGCCGCCAGGTAGTTTGGTTGCTCTCCTGCCCGTAAATAGAAATATCGTTGATTTTGCCCCGGTGGTCAGCCAGGAACTTCTCCGACTGCACGAACATCCCCCCC
>NZ_JBGSXF010000210.1:0-11389 GCF_041751555.1 Persicitalea sp.
CCGTCCATGATACCCATGCCTTTGGGGGCGCTGAGGCCCGTGACCCAGTTGGCGTCGATGATTTGCCCGTCGGTGCCGACTTTCGCGACGCCGCCTTTGCCGTCATTGTCGCCGCCTTGTCCATCAATGAGCGACACGTACAAAGTACCCTCGTGAAGCAGCACCGATTCGGGGGTCATCAGTGTAGTATCGGTCGCCCAGATTTGTTCGAGCGATGCCTCGGCCACGGCGGTAGAGTCCATGCCGTCGCCTTCGTCATTTTTCGTGTCACAGGAGGCAAATAGCCCCAGCGAAGCCAGCAAGATGAATGGTTTGATGTTCATAGTTTGGGTAGTTAGAGAAAAGTGAATAAGAATTTATGGGTGTTAAAACTACCAAAGCTACGGGAATCCTTTTTCTAACCCGAAGCCATGATTAATCTTTGAAAGGCTTATATTTGGTTTCGTTCCGATCTTCTCCAAACACATACATCTATGCTTCTTCGCTTTACCTGTCTTCTTACCTTTGTGTTCATGGCCAAAACCAGCTTGGCCCAATCCTACGATATACTAATAAAAAACGGCCGCATCATCGACGGCACGGGCAATTCCTGGTACTATGGTGATGTAGCGGTACAGGCCGGAAAAATCGCCGCCATCGGCAAGCTGGACAGAGCCAAGGCCAAGCGAATCATCGACGCCACGGGGTTGGTCGTCGCTCCCGGCTTCATCGACGTCCACACGCACATCGAGGGCAACGAAATGGTGACGCCCACGGCCGACAACTTCATCCACGATGGTGTCACGACGGTCGTGACGGGCAACTGCGGTGGCTCTAGTCTGAATATGACGAAGTACTTCGCCCGGCTGGATTCCGTAAAAACCTCCATTAACGTCGCTTCTCTCATCGGCCACAATACCATCCGCCGGGCCGTCATGGGCGACGCGCAGCGCGACCCCACCGCCGAAGAACTCGCCCAAATGGAAGAACTGGTTGAGAAAGCCATGCAGGACGGCGCGGTCGGCTTATCCACTGGCTTGATCTACGTGCCGGGTACTTACTCCAAAACGCCCGAGGTAGTGGCTCTCGCCAAAGCCGCCGCCAAGCACGGCGGCGTGTACGCCTCGCACATCCGCGACGAGGGCGACAACGTGACCGAAGCCGTCAGCGAAGCCATCGCCATCGGTCGCGCCGCCAATATGCCCGTCGAGATTTCGCACTTCAAAGTGACCTACAAGCCCAACTGGGGCCGCTCGGTCGAGACGCTGGCCTTGGTCGATAATGCCCGGAAAGAAGGCCTGGACGTGACGGTGGATCAGTATCCCTCCCTACGTCGCTAGCAGCACTTCACTGGACACTGCACTGCCAACCTGGGCGTTTAGCGGGGGACGCGATTCGCTGCACATCCGGTTGCATGATCCCGCCACCCGAAAAAAGATCAAGGAGGAAATGGCCGCCAACATTAAAAGGAAGCAACTCAAAAGCTACTCGTACGCGCAGGTAGCCCGCTACGCGCCCGACACCAGCTACAACGGCAAGAATATCAGCGAAATCAACCTGTTGAAGGGCCGCAAAACCAAGCCCCTGGAAGAAGCCGAAACGATTCTGGAAATGATAGAGGCCGTCAGCCGTACCCAAATGGTCTATTTCAGCATGAATGAAGAAGACCTGACGCGCATCATGCAGTACCCCTTCGCGATGATCGCCTCCGACGCGGGTATCGCCAAATTCGGCTCGGGCATGCCGCACCCCCGCGCCTACGGCACCAACGCCCGCGTGCTGGGCCGCTACGTCCGCGACCAAAAGGTCATCCGCCTCGAAGAAGCCATCCGCCGCATGACCTCGCTGCCCGCCCAAAAATTCAACCTCCGTGATCGAGGACTACTCCTGCCCGGCATGGCGGCCGACATCGTCGTTTTTGACGAAGCTATCGTCGGGGATGCAGCGGAATTTGCGAAGCCTCACGTTTATTCTGTGGGGTTTGAGTATGTACTGGTGAACGGGGAAGTAACGGTGGATGAAGGGAAGCACACAGGGGTACGAAACGGGGAGACGTTGGCGGGGCGATGAAACTGACAGCCAAGTACTTTGGTTGAGGCTTTATTACTACATTTGGAACACGAGGCGAGGAACACTTTTTGCAAAACCAATCATCATCATGGATCAAATAGAAGAAGCTAAGCGGTACATCGATAATGCACGCGAAATTTTGAGCGAGAAAGCGCAAAAGCAGGATGGGTACTACTATGACGCCAAGTATGTGAGGATGGCAGGTAACACGGCCTACAATGGGATTTTAGTTGCCTTGGACAGTTTCTTGGGCAAAAAAACAAAAGGCCGTAAGGATGTCACTTGGTATAAGCAGGGTTTAGCAAAAATGGATAAGAAAATCTTGAATTCATTTGACGCAGCCTATAGTACTTTACATTTGGCTTTGGGTTACGATGGCAACCCTAGTGCTGACGTGGCTAAAGCGGGATTAAAAGAAGCCGATAAAATTATCGACTGGGTCGAGCAGCGCATGGCGGTTGCTTGATAATCAGCTAAGTCCCTAAGATTTTTATTGCGATGGATCGAATTGAAGAAGCCAAACAACATTTGTCCAACGCCCGTGAAATGTTGAGCGAGAAAGGACGGAAAGAAGACGGTCTTTATAAAGACATCAAATACGTCAAGATGGCGGGCCACACTGCTTACGCAGGTGTATTGGTAGCACTAGATGAACTCCTGGGCAAGAAAACCAAAGGCCGGAAAGATGTGGAATGGTACAAGCAGCAATTGGCAGAGCTTGACAAAAAGCTGTTTCTTTCCTTCGTGGGTGTGTACGACACGCTGCATTTATCAATGAGTTATGATGGGAATCCGGTGGCTGGATCGGCGTTGGCGGGATTGGAGGAGGCGGCGAAGATTATTGATTGGGTGGAGCGGCGGAGGGTTGCGGCTTAAAATCCTAGTGAAATTTTTTGATCTGCTAGTAATAGGGTGAGCAAGTACTTGAACTACTTCAACTTCGCATTTTTTGCCTTCACCAAATCATAAACTTGTATTCCGTTTGCGCTGGCGTAGTCAAATAGTCTAGAATCCGAGGTTATCAAAAGTTCACAGGTGCTTGCTTTCTCCAAAATAAGTGAGTCAGTCAAACCCAGGTGATAAAACTCATACTTTGAAATTGCTTTGTCTGATGAAATATACGTTTCAGTGGTAAGCTCAATTAAATCAGCAAAAATTGAAATATAGCTGTATTTATAATTCCCCGAAAAGCCATTTAGAAGATTGTCAACTTCTGTCCAAACATTTGGAAGGACAACAATTTGCTCTAAACTCCCAATCACGTTTTGCAGCTCGGAAAAATCATCTTCGTCGTAGATAGAGGTTCTTTTATGGGTTTTAAAAAAGTTTAGGGTCAATCAAGCCTATCACCAAGACCACAAGCGCGTTTGAATCGATTATCTTCATCCTGCCATATCATACAGATAGAAACCAGCAAGTTCTCCATTTTCGTCAAGGTTGACCTTCTTATATAACCTGATGTGTTTTAGTGTGATATCGGCAAAGAGGCTTGTAGGTGCAGGGTTATTTCTTACAAGGTAGGATACGATAAGTTCCCAGATTTTTTCATCCTCTTTATATACGGCTTGCTCTAGTCTAAAATCTGGGTCATCAAGCGTCGATAAATCTTTCAATTGAGTCGATGCGCTATGTAGCAAATCTTTTAGAGTCATGGTTTTCATATTTATCATCGATAGATTTTGGGTGAACTAATATGTGCAACGAATGCCACCGGATGGCTACGTACTTATGCATAAATTTTTGTCGATCTCAAATAACAAATAAAGTCCTATTTTTGTCGAAACAGCTGAAAACAGAGTTGTTTGGAGACAAAAGCTGATATCTTCCGCCTACCATACCCACGCGTCGATTACCTTTGCATTGTACCTCACACCCACACTAATGCAAAAAGTACTCATCTTCGGCGGAACCGGATTTATCGGATTAAGCCTCGCCGATCATTTATTGAGTAAAGGTCTGCGCCCTGTCTTGGTAGCCCGCAAGAAGCCTGCTGATTCAGTAGAACATGATTTCATTGCGTGGGATGCCATTTCAACCGGAGAATGGATAAATGAACTCAATGGCGCGAAGGCAATTGTAAACCTGACGGGTAAAACCGTCGATTGCATCAAAACTCCCGACAACTGCGATTTGATTCTCCGGTCGAGGGTGGATTCCACCAAGACCATCGGCCAGGCGATGAAGCTAATCGATAATCCGCCGAAGATTTGGGTACAGATGTCGACTGCACATATCTACGGTGATCCGCCCGCGCAATTGTGTACCGAGTCATCCTCTACGGGCTACGGATTGGCCCCCTTTGTGGGCAAGTCCTGGGAGAAAGCATTTTATGAGTCGCTCCCGGACGATACCAGGGGCGTGGTACTTCGCACAAGTTTTGTGATTGGACGCAACGGTGGGGCTTTGGCCAGCTTGAAACAAATCGTAAAACTAGGTCTGGGCGGTACGGTCGGTGACGGAACGCAAGGAATGAGCTGGATTCATGAATACGATATGAATGAGATCATTTACCAGTCGATCGTCAATGATTCATACGAGGGAATGTACATTTCCAGCGCTCCCAATCCGGTATCAAATAAGGTTTTCATGCGACTGATGCGGAAGAAAATGAATGTTCCGATTGGTCTTCCTGCGCCCGAGTTCATAATTAGAATTGGGGCAAAGCTTCTGTTCCGAACCGATCCTGAACTGGTACTTTACGGGCGGTACGTGAAATCCGAGCGGATTGGACAGGCAGGTTTCCGATTTAAGTACCCAACTCTGGATGAAGCACTCGATGACCTTATTGACGCATAAGTTAGACTACATGAAAAAAACTCTTCCTCTCATTTCAGTACTTCTCTTTTTCCTAACGGGCAGCGCCGTTTTTGCCCACGGGGTAGACGAACAGACCAAAGCTTTCTTGTTGGGAAACGAAGGTGCGGCATTCTTCCCGTTCCTCTACATTGGGGCCAAACACATGATTACGGGCTATGACCATCTTTTGTTTTTGGTGGGTGTCATTTTCTTTCTTTATCGGCTCAGGGACATTTTAATCTACGTCAGTTTTTTCACGATCGGTCATAGTTTGACGCTGTTGCTAGGCGTGCTGAGCCACATTTCAATCGACGCCTACTTGATCGACGCCATCATTGGCTTTTCCATTGTCTATAAGGGTTTTGATAATCTGGATGGCTTCAAGAAAGTATTTGGTTTTGAGCCAAATGCGAAGGCTGCCGTCTTGATCTTCGGCCTTTTCCATGGTTTTGGACTGGCCAGCAAACTGCAAGAGTTTGAACTTGGGCAAGATGGGCTGTTGACTAATCTGATTGGTTTCAACGTCGGGGTGGAAGTCGGGCAGTTCATTGCCCTCGCTTTTGTGCTGATCATTATCAGTATCTGGCGGCAATTTGATAGCTTTAAAAAATTCGCCACCGTCACCAACACCCTGCTCATGGCCGCTGGTTTCACCCTCATCGCCTACCAACTCACCGGATATTTTCTCCAATAAAATCAGCCATAAAATGGAAAATGTTAGTTCGCCGCTCTTGAATAAAAAGCAAATTCTGACCGCTACTCTGGTTGCCCTGGTTCTGGGTGCCTTTCTTTTTGTGGCCGCCGTCTTGCCCGCAGAATATGGCTCCGATCCGCTGGGGACGGGGAGGTTGCTGGGATTCAGCGGGCTCCATCAGGCAGATGGCCCAAGCGAGATTCCTACGGTTGAAGCAAGCGCAGTAGTTTTTCCTATTCTGAAAAAGGAAGACCTGGGTTCGGAGCCAGATGTTCCCATGCCGAAGGAGGCTAATAATCCGCCGCCTGTGCAGCAATACGCGGAGCGGCAGGATAGTGTGTCGGTGCGGGTACCAGCAGGGAACGGGATTGAATACAAAGTGAAGGTCCTCAAATACGGTGCTCTCAAGTACGAATGGGTCACTGACCAGGGCGTGCTTTATTCTGATTTTCACGGGGAAGTCAAGGAGGCGACGCCACCCAAGGAAGAGTTCTTTCTCAGCTACACGATCGCTTATTCCAACAACCTGATCGGCACGTTTTTGGCTCCCTACGAAGGTAGGCACGGCTGGTATTTTAGGAATAAAACTGATAATGATATTGTAGTCAGTCTACGTTTGAGCGGGCAATATGAATTGGAGTAAGATTTTGATTGACCAAAACCTAATACCAACAATGGACATCTACTACTCAGCAAGGACTGGCTTCGGGGCAGAATATGATGAATACGGGCTGGGTTGGGAGCGCTATGCAAAATGGCAGGCTATAACCCGGCTCGAGGTCATCACGGTGGATGGTTTGCTCAACCAATCCCTGGTCGGGATAGATAGTAATAATTCGGACTACTGGGACAATAGGGTACTACATAATGAATATTTGAGTGAATTTTTCAAGTCGCTTGATTACGTGCTGAGCAAAGTTCCAACCAAAGCACGATTCAATCTTTTGGCTGTATCTGTTGAACCGACGGAAGACTGCGGAAAAATTCCGCTTAAAGATTTCGAGTTTGTAGGCTATGATTTGCTGGATCGGGAAGGAGGTATAAGTTCGTTAACCAATTGCAATGGTTTTATCATTTCCTATACCCAGGACGACCTCAACCAGTATGGCCTGTTAAAAGAGTTTGAGAAAGCATACGACACGAAGGTGAAGCTCTTAGAAAATAACCTCGGCCACGGACACGAAGACACGGATGTAGTCGCCCTGTGGAGGCATAAAACAATCGGGCGGTAGCCGCGAAATAACTGACGGCCACTTGTTTCTTTCTACCAACTCTCTATTGCCTCAATGAAATATTTCTCCGCTTTACTCTTATTTTCCTGCTTAGCTACAAGTGGATACGGCCAAACCTACGACGTCGTGATTCGCAACGGTACGCTTTACGACGGAACCGGGGCTGCGCCCACGGTCGGCGATCTGGCGCTGCGAGGCAGTAGAATCGCGGCGGTGGGAAAATTTCCGGGCCGAGGCAAGCGGGAAATTGATGCGCGTGGGATGGCGGTGGCTCCGGGTTTTGTGAATATGCTTAGCCACGCCTACATTTCTCTTCTCCGCGACGGGCGGTCACTCTCGGATATTAGGCAAGGCGTGACGCTAGAGGTTTTTGGTGAAGTCTCGATGGGGCCGCTTTCCGAAAGCATGAAAGCGGAGATGCAGCAGCAGCAGGACGAGGAAAAATTCGACATCAGTTGGACGACCCTCGGCGAGTTTATGCGTCATCTTGAGCAAAAGGGGGTAGCCACCAACTTTGCTTCTTTCGTCAGCGCCTCCGAAATCCGGGAACACGAACTGGGGCAAATCAACCGGCCTCCCACACCCGTCGAACTCGAACGCATGAAGGCACTGGTGGCCCAGGCCATGGAAGAAGGGGCGATGGGGCTGACGACCGCGTTGATTTACGTCCCCGCCACCTTTGCCAAGACCGACGAACTAGTGGCCCTGGCTCATGTTGCTAGGCAGTACGGCGGTATTTTTACGGCCCATATGCGCAGCGAGGGTGATCGGCTCGAAGCCGCCGTGGATGAAATGATCGAAATTAGAAAAAGGGCAATGATTCCGGTAGAAATTTACCACCTGAAAGCCGCCGGAAAGGCTAACTGGCCGAAGCTTGACCGGGTGATCGCCAAAATCGATAGCGCACGCCGGGCGGGACTATTCATCTCGGCCAATATGTACAACTATACCGCCGGAGCTACCGGACTCGATGCGGCCATGCCACCCTGGGTGCAGGAAGGCGGCCTGCAAGCCTGGCGGGAACGACTGCAAGACACGGAAACACGGCAAAAAGTAGGCAAAGCTATGACCGAACCCGCCGGAGATTGGGAAAACCTGGCCCTGGCGGCCGGACCGGAAGGGATGATTTTGCAGGGTTTCAAGCAGGATTCTTTACGGAAGTACGTGGGTAAAACCCTCGCCGAGGTAGCCGCCCAACGCGGACATTCCTGGTACGAAACTGCGATGGATTTAGTAGTGATGGATGACTCGCGGGTCGGGACGGCTTATTTTCTGATGTCGGAAGAGAATGTAAAAAAACAGATTGCCTTGCCGTACTTGAGCTTCGGTTCGGACGCGGCTTCGATCGCGCCGGAAGGCAGCAGTCTCAAGCGTAGTCCGCACCCGCGCACCTACGGGAATTTTGCCCGGCTCCTGGGCAAATACGTCCGTGAGGAGAAAGTCATTTCGCTGGCTGAAGCCATCAGTCGGCTGACCATGCAGCCTTGCAGTAATCTGGATATCCCTGACCGAGGCGCCTTGAGAACTGGGTATTTTGCGGACGTGGTCATCTTCGATCCAGCCCGCATCGGCGACCGCGCTACCTTTGAACAACCTCATCAACTCGCTGAGGGCGTGATCGATGTCTTTGTCAATGGCACGCAGGTTTTGAAAAACGGAGAGTCTACCGGAGCCATGCCCGGCCGGGCAGTGTACGGTCCGGGGAAAAAGTAAGGTACCTTTGCGCTCTCTCAAATTGTGAGGAACCCTCCTCCGAACCAAAAAACACTAAACCCTCATGCTCACCAAAATAGTCGTCCTTGCCCTGTACGTTGCCATCCTTTTCCTGATTGGCATCGTGGCCTCCCGACGGATCAAGAGCATGAGCGACTTTTACGTGGGGGCAAGAACCTGGGCTTCTGGGCGGTGGCCTTCTCGGCCCGCGCCACGGGCGAGTCGGGCTGGCTACTGATCGGGCTGACGGGAATGGGGGCGTTGGCGGGGCTGTCGGCTTATTGGGTCGTGGTGGGCGAGGTACTTGGCGTGGTCATTTCGTGGTGGTTTATGGCCAAGCGATTCAAACGTCGATCGGACGCCTACGAGTCCATTACCATTCCCGACTACCTGCAAAGCCATTTCCAAAGTACCACCCACACACTGCGCATCATCGCGGCTTCGGTTCTTTCGGTGTTCGTTATCATCTACGTGAGTTCGCAAATTGACGCCACAGGCATCGCCTTCGAGTCGCTGCTGGGCATGAACTACTACGCGGGGGCGCTGCTGGGCTTCACCATCGTGCTGGTTTATATCTTCATCGGTGGTTTCGTAGCGGTAGTGTGGTCCGACTTCTTCCAGGGCCTACTGATGTTCTTTGGCCTGGTGCTACTGCCCATCGTCGTTTGGTTTTCGATGGATCGGGGGCAGGGAATCATTGCCGGACTCGACCGCATCGACCCCGCGCTCACCCATCTTTGGGGAGGTAGCGACGACGTGTGGATGAACGTGTTCACCATGTTAGGGTTTGCCATGATTGGTCTGGGCTTTCTGGGTTCGCCGCAGGTGTACGTCCGCTTCATGTCGATCAAGAGCGAGTCGGAAATTGATAACGGAAAGTGGGTCGCGGCTATTTTTACACTGCTGACCGACGCATCAGCGGTGACGATTGGCATTCTGGCCCGAATCATTTTTACCGAGCCGGGCCAGAACCCGGAAACGATATTTGGCATCGGCGCAACCGACGTTTTGAAATTAATGACGGAAAATTTCTTGCCGAATATACTGGTAGCCATCTACGTAGCCATCGTACTTTCGGCTATTATGAGTACCATCGACTCGCTCTTGGTACTTGCTTCCAGCGCCATTACCCGCGACTTTTACCAAAAGATTTTCCGTCCCGATTTGAGAGACGAGGACTTGACCACCCTCTCCCGCTGGGTAACCCTGGGCATGGCATTGATTGCCTTGGGGCTCGCGATGCTGACCGCTATCCTCTCTCCGGACCGCCAAATATTCTGGACCATTATTTTTGGGTGGTCAGGCATCGCGGCGACTTTCTGTCCGGTGGTTATCCTCACGCTTTTCTGGCCGGGCTATACCGAAAAAGGAGCCATTGCCACCATGATCGCGGGCTTTTTATGCGTGCCATTGTTTAAGTTTGTCTTTCAGGAAATGGACACGATCGGGCCGTATTTGGTAAAACTGGACGTGTTAGCGCCATCCTTTTTAATCGCTATGGTGGTGGGAGTACTGGTTTCAAAAGGATCATCTGCTGGAAAATAGTTTAGGAAACTTACTCCCCTTATATAGTAGTTCGGCAAGTATTTGCCAGCATTTACATTAAAAATTGAGCCATAATTTCTTATCTCATAATCATGATCGTGCCCAAAAAATTGAATGCCAGCTATCACGTTATTTTTGCAATATTTCTATTAACGTCCTGCCAGCCTGGTAAGGACTCATCTTCCAGCGGTGAAGGAGAAAACGCTTTGGCCAGGGCACCTGACAGTTGGGTCGATGATCGGGTAGAGCAAGCAAAAACCAGACTAGAAGCCAGTGACGCAGGAAAGGTAGTCTGGGCGGCGATGAATGCGCATGGCGGACTGGCCAACTGGTATCGACAGGGGCCCATTGCTTTTCATTTTAATTACCAGCCCCAGGATGAAGGCAGTCCCCGAAATACCTACCAGGTTGTGGATCAATGGAGCAATCGGGCGATCCATTACGCCGTGGGCGATAGCGCTTCAAGATTTGGTTGGGATGGGAAGCAGGCGTGGGTAGTAACCAAAGATACCGCTACCTTTCCCTTCAACACCAGATTTTGGTCGCTGACGCCTTACTACTTTATGGCACAGCCCTTTGTGTTGGACGGGGAAGGGGTCAATCTTGAACTATTGAAACCCATTTCCTACGAAGGCAAGCCAAACGACGTAGTGAAAGTTACCTTTGCCGACGGGACAGGGGACGCTCCGGGGGACTATTATATATTGTATTTTGATCAGGAAACCCATCTTTTACGGGTCATTCGGTACATCGTCTCTTATCCTGGGTACTTCAAGGACGGTGGACACATGCCCGAGAAATTTATGTCCCTCGAAGGTGAGCAGAATGTTGCGGGATTTCATTTCGCGAAAAGCTACCGAACTTACTGGCTGCAGGACGATGGTACGCCCGGCGAGTACATTACGAAAATTGATTTGTCGGAAATCTCCTTCAAACCTGATTTGCCAAAAAACTTTTTTAATAAGCCGGAAGGGGCAACCGTATCGGAAGGGCTTTAAAAATAGCACCCCATCATTAAATTGTTTGACTTAAAAATGACTTTATCTAGACTTCGCAATTTGGCTTTTGTGGCCATTTTGTCAGGAACTTTCAGCTGTTCTCCATCACTCGCGCAGGACAAAGTAAACGCTGCCCAACCGAACCGCACCGGCGGCCCGGCGGCCCGACCCAACATCATTTTTATTCTGGTCGATGACATGGGTTGGGGAGACCTCGGCGTATTTTGGCAAAAGCAGCGTATGAAAGCCAACGACCGCAGTGAACCTTGGCAGTTTACGCCCGCACTCGATAAAATGGCTGAATCGGGCGCCATGCTCACCAATCACTACTGTTCGGCTCCGGTTTGTGCTCCTTCCCGCGC
>NZ_JBGSXF010000211.1:0-18748 GCF_041751555.1 Persicitalea sp.
AAATAAATGAGTTGGTCGGCGTTGCCATGCAACATGATGATGCGGGCCTTAATGCGGCCCCAGCCGTCCTCAATGTCTTCCAGGGCCTGACGGTGATGCAGCTTTTCATCGTTAGCCACGCGCAGGATAGTTGGGAAAAACCAGCCAAACCAGGGTGAGTCGATTACGTAGCTGATCGGGTAAGTGTGTTCCTCGCCGGGGGCCAACGAAGAAGAAATAAATAATATTCCCCCCACCTTATTGGGATTATCCATCGCCAGTTTAGCGATTACCGCGCCGCCATAAGAGGATGCAGCGAGGTTGACCTTGCGTCCCTGCCTGGCGTAGTGACTGATGAGAGGTTGCAGAATACGCGCTTGTTCCTTGACCGAAATGACCGACTTGCCGAACCCCGAGTAGCCATAGCCGGGGCGATCTACGCCTACCAGCATCGTGTGGTTAGTCAGGGCTGTGTCGGCATATAATGAATTGAAAAAGCTAAGCGAACTGGGTGCTCCATGCACGAGGATCGTCACCGGAAGACTGTCGCGCCCAAATTCAACGAAGCGCACCTTCCGGTCTTTGACCTTATAGCGGTGAATCGCGATCGGGGTCATGTTCGACTTGAAAGTGATGGAAAGTTCCCGGTCGCTGATGCGCAAATCGACACGCTGCGCCATCCACCATCCGCCCGCCAACAGGAGCATTAGTACAGCTAGCAGCCAGCGCAGCCAAATCCGCTTTTTGGGTTTGGTGTTTACCGTTTTTGCTTTCAAATCTTTCCCAACCTCTTCCATAACTATTGCAACACAAAAAGCGAACCACGATTTGCCGTAGTCCGCTTTTTAGGCTTATAATTGAAGAACCGCCTATTTGACCAGTAATCGGTCTATGACGTGAATTACACCGTTGGTGGCCAAAATATTGGTTTGGCCAACGTTGGCGGTCTTTGCGCCGTTGTTCTTTGCTGTGATTTTGATTCCATTATTCGTTTCAACCTTGACACTCTTGCCAGGGGCGGCTGTGGCCAAATCCCCACTGGTAAGATTATTGGCCAGTAAACGACCCGGCACAATGTGATTAAGCAGGATATTCGCTAAGTAAGACTTGTCAGCCGCACTAAGCGAGCCTGCCGTGGGAAACCCTTCATTAATGAAAGCCTGATTATTGGGAGCAAAAAAAGTGTACTGCGAATTGGGTGAAGTAAAAATGTCCCTCAACGTGCTGTTGGCTTCGGCCGCTCGTTCCGCTGCTGCCAAAGCAAAGGTAAGGTTGCTTTGTACTTTCAACTCTTCCACCAAATTTCGAGAGATGGGCTGCAGAACTCGTTCGACTACGTGAATTGTACCGTTGTCGGCCTTGCGGTCGGCCTGAATGATGCGGACGCCATTGATAAGTACCTCACCCGCTCCGTTGACGGTAACATAGGAGGGCTTCTCTGCCAGGTTCGGGATCGTCTTCCCATTCGCATTGGCGATTTCTGCCTGGCTCTGCGAGGTAGTCAGTACGTGGTACTTAAGTAGGTCGCGTATTTCCCCGCTGGGCCGGGAAGTGATCGCCCCTGCGTCGGCGAAGCCCGACGCCCGAAAGGCCGCATCATTGGGGGCCAGCAGCGTGAGCGACCCTGACCGCAGGGCATCGCCCAAATCGGCGTGGCGAATAGCCGCCGCAAGAATGGTGAAGTCGCCATCGTCTGCGATCACATCGGCAATTGTCATCGGCTTCACTCGGTTTTTATCCTTATCCTTACAGGCCGAAACGGAGACGAAAAGCAGTGCTACAACGAACAACTTCAGTAGGGAAGAACCGAAGACACGCATTTTTTTCATAACTTAGATTGGTTTTGAATGGTAAATCCTCTTTATAACTGAACTTTTGAGGTAATATTATCGGGCAAGTAAGTCAGTTGATAGTTGATCGTGGTCGGTGGAAAGTTTTACTCGTTTATTTATCAGGATTTTATCGACAAAACTGACTTACAATCCCCGGTGGCTTTTCCTAAGAATTTTCACAAAAAAATTAAACGAAGACAATGAAAGCAAAAAAACAAATCGTTGGTGCAATGCTGGTCGCCCTGTTTGGCGTATTTCTCATGGCCGCCCGACCGAGCGACTTGAACCACGATCCCGCAAAGAAAACGGTAAAACTTTTTAACGGCAAGAACCTGGATGGCTGGAAGATCCACGGCACCGAAAAATGGTACGTGGACAAAGGGGAGCTAGTTTGCGAGAGCGGTCCTGACAAGAAATATGGCTACTTGGCTACCGATAAATTTTACAAAAACTTTGACCTTTCGTTGCAGTTTCTGCAAGAATCCAATGGCAACAGCGGGGTCTTCTTTCGTTCAACCGTCGATGGAACAAAAGTACAAGGCTGGCAGGTAGAGGTGGCGCCGCCCAACCACGACACGGGTGGCGTCTATGAATCCTACAAGCGCGGTTGGCTGAAGCAAATCTCCGAAGAGGAGGAAGGTCATCTTAAAATGGGCGAGTGGAACAAGCTGCGTATTAGGGTCGAAGGTGACCACGTACAGACCTGGCTCAACGGCCACCCAATGGTGGATTTCGTGGACGAGATCATTGGTGAAGGCGAGGGGGGCATCGCCTTGCGAATTCACGATGGTGGCGGTATCAAAGTCCGCTGGAAGAATTTAATGCTGAAAGAACTTTAAGTAAAATGCCAAAAAACCGGGCTACGAATTATCGTAGCCCGGTTTTTTGGCGCTATCATCGTTTGCCACTATTTGGGCAGTAGCACTCGGTCGATCACGTGAACTACTCCATTCGTAGCCTATGCATTGACGGCGGCAGTAACACCCGATTCTACCGTTATGTTCAGCAGCTCTTTCACGTCTTCCACGGGCAATGCGGTCATTGCGGCGGCATCGGCAAAACCCGAAGCCACGAAGGCCGCATCATTGGGAGCGAAGACTCAGCGTACCGCTTCACAAAGCATCGGTCAGGCCCGCCCTATCCAGCGCAGACCGCAAAATTGTAAAATCATTGTTCTCCTGAACCACATCCGTAATGGACTTCGGTTCCACCGTGTTATCATCATCGTCATTTTTTCAGGCAGATACAGACCAAACGCCACACCCATCATCATAAGCTTCATTGCGGTACGCAGGAAGCGATCTGCTCTTTCTAGAAAAAGTTATTTTAGTTAAAATTATTGAACCGGTTCTATAACCAAACCTCATAGGAGATATTACCAAAAATTGAGTAAACGGTCAGGCATGGCGCCCACCCCGGATCGTGTATGTTCCTGAGATAGACACAATTTTTTTTGCCGTTGTCATGCTCTGGACTAAGCAGTAATTATTTATGAAACCGACATTGGGTTTGCGTGTAGTGGTTACCGTTATTCTGCTGTTTTCTCTTCGCAGCACTTCGCTGATCGCGCAGCCAATGCAAATCCAGCACCTAACGGTGCGCGACGGACTGTCGCAGAGCTCGCCCTACCACATGCTGAAAGACTCCCGCGGATTTCTGTGGCTGGGAACGCAGGATGGCGTCAACCGCTTTGACGGCCATCGCTTTCGGGTCTTCAAGCCCGATGTCCACGACCCTCATTCCCTCAAAGGCGCGAACGTAGCCGGGATCGTGGAAGACAAACAGGGTAATATTTGGGTAGGTACCGAGGAGGGACTCAATCGCTACGACCGCGCCACCGATCGGTTTTCGCTCTACCGCCCTTCACCCCAAAAACGCCGCACTTCGCCGTTCTACGCAAGCGAGGATGAGCTGTGGTTCTCTTCCGAAGGGCAGGGGCTCATGGCCTATAACTTCAAAACCCGTCGGTTGCGGCGCATCGGCAACTACGCCTACATCAACCGCGACTTCGATTTTGTGGATTGGACTACCTACACCGCATTCGGCGACGTCTGGATTAGGTCCCCAAAGGGCTTGGTGCGGTTCGATGTCAAGAGCCGGAAGTACCATTACTATTTTACGAACACTGTCCAAAACGAGTACGGCGAAGTACTCAACGTATATTCATTCGTGATAGACAAGGACGACATTGCCTGGCTGGGGACCGATCGGGGGCTGGTACGGTTTGACCATCGGCGCAAAAAGCACAAGCTGTATACCTGGGTTTCGGAAGAGAAAAAACTAGGCGTGGTGTTCAGCCTGACCACCGACCACAACGGGCAACTCTGGCTGGGAACGCAGCGTAACGGGCTGTGGATTTTTGATAAAAAGAAATACACCTTCCGGGAGGTACACTACCGGGCCAACACGTCCGAAAGCTTCGAAAACTACGAGTTTTACCGCGTGTACACTGATAATGCGGGTATTATTTGGGCTAATAGCGACCCCGATGGTTTGGTCAAGATCGTGCCGAACGCCTCGATGTTCGGATATGTCGGGCAGCCCGACCCCACGCAGCCCGCGCGGAACCTCAGCGACCTGTCGATCCGCAGCATCGAAGAGGACAATCGGGGGCGGATTTGGCTCGGCACCGAGGGCGGACTGGATATTTTCAACCGCGAAAAAGGCATCATAGAGGAAAGGTACCTAACCCAGGGAGACAATATCTTGAAATACATTTATCGCGACAGTCGGCAGCGGATGTGGGTAGGCACCTATGGTGGGATCATGCTTTTTGATAAAACCAAAAAGGAGTTTGAGACATTCAATTACCAGAATGAACCCGGTACGCGGGTTTACACCCGCAACATCCTGGAACTCTCCGACCATCGCCTCCTGCTGGGTACGCAGCAGGGAATGTGGCTGTTCGATCCCACGGAACTCTCTTTCGAGCGGGTTCCTTACCTGACCGACCAAAATATCTTCGTTACTTTTCTCGATCAGAGCGGTACGCTGTGGCTGGGGTCTTACTTTGACCGTTTGTATGGTTTCGAGATACAAAAAGATGGCTGGAAAAAGACCTTCGACGGAGTGAAAAACTACAATGTCAACGCCATCCGGGAAGACACGACCCGCAAAGTACTATGGATCGCTACCGAAAAAGGACTACTGGAGTATCACAAGTACACCCGAAAGTACCGTTTGTACGACGAACAAGACGGCTTAGCCAACTCTTACATCTACGGGCTCGTAATCGCCCCGGACGGCGGCGTCTTCGTAAGTACCAACCACGGCATTTCGAGCTTGGATCCCGCAACGGGGCAGGTACGCAATTTCGACCTTTCGGACGGGTTGCAAGGGTTGGAATTCAATGGGAACGCCTTCTTGAAAACTACCTCAGGTGAGTGCTACTTTGGCGATGTGAAAGGGCTCAACTACTTTTATCCCAAACAATTCCAGACCCTTTTTTATCAGCCTTTTATTCGGATAATGGGCAGGGCTTTAATTATGCGCTGGCGAAAAAGGGCTTGGGCATCGGCAATGTCCGGTCGCGGGTGGCGGTGCTGGAAGCGCAGATGAAGTGGTTCACCAAGCCGGGAGGGGGGCTGGAGGTGACGATTGAGATACCTTCAAATTAGTTATTGATGGTTGAGCGAAGTCGTAGAGAATCCTATTGCGCCCTTTCAGGGCTTGCGTGATTAGGTAGCTTGACTTGTTCGCAGGGCTTCACCCTGCGCTGACAGATTACGCCCTTTCAGGGCTTGGAATGGAGTTTACAGAGTAATTCACCCATCAATAAGAGTGGCGTGATGCATGGATTGAACTTCTGCTATCATCGTCCTTCCTTCTCAGCGGTTTATTAGTAGTTTATTCTGAAAAAAATGATTTGTTAGGCGATGTATCTTGATTCCCTCGGAGTTGACTGAAGTCACCAGGAAAAGTCCTTCTGGCGTTTCGAAAAGTCGGGAAGCGCGGGCGTCGCCTTTCAGGTTCAGGCCGCTTTGGTAGGGAGGCAGGGGCTGGAAACTACCCTTTCCATCGCCCAGGAGCAGTAATCCGCGCGAAGCATCCTGGCGACCCTCGTGAACTTCGTTGGGGTAGAAATTCCCGCTAAGTACCAAGTCCAGATGCCCATCCTGATTAAAATCGTGCGGGACAATACCGAAAACGGGCGACTGCTGGGCGATTCTCGTCAAAGGTACTTTGGTGAATTTTCCTTGCCCCTGATTCAGTAGAACCATACTCTCCAGCGTCGTGACCTTGGCCTGATAAGCGTCTTTCAAATCGTCGGTCGAAAAAAGATCGTCGAACTCCATTTTGGCGTACACGCCGTAGCTCTGGAATTTTTTCCTGAACTGAATCACCTGCTGATTGAGCGCGTCACGCGGGTGGGCGGGGTACATTTCATCACCAAGGTAATGACCCATAATCGGATCGAAGCTTCCATCGTCGTTGAAGTCTTTGGCGACGATGCGGATGGGATGATTTGGGCTGGCTTTGTAAAATGAATTTAGCCCTGCGTTGCCCACTATAAAGTCCTGATCGCCGTCGCCATCAAGATCCGCCGCCGCCACGCAGTTCCACCAGCCCGCCGTTTGAGTAAACTGATCGGCAGCATATGGCGTGAAGCCTTTTCCTTTCTGATTGACGAACATTTTAATCGGCATCCACTCGCCGACCAGTACCAAATCGGGATATTTATCGCCATTGAGATCGGCTTTAATTGCTTCACAAACCATCCCCGCCTCATTGCTTGCTTTGCCTTCTTGATTTGAAACATCAGTAAAACGGATCGTCGTGCCTTTGGAATCGTTCCTTAACAAGTAGCTCCGGGCAGGCAGTGGGTAGCGACCCGGTATTTGCCGCCCGGCTATAAACAAATCTTGATCGCCGTCCTGGTCGTAGTCAAAGACTACAACCGATGACGCGCTGACGGCGAACTTGGGCAATGCAGTGGAGGTAGATTTGGCAAAACTACCCTTTCCATCATTCAAAAATAACTCCGGCTGATATGCATTTTCGGCAGTCAGAGGGCGTTCGTTGCTGCCATAAACTACCAGTAAATCCTGATCGCCATCGCGGTCGGCATCCAGAAAAACAGCGTCGGTAGTTTCGTGATGGGTGGAATCGGGAAAAGGCAAGGAGCGAAAATTACCCTCGGTGGTCTGTAAAAAAAGTCGCGAAGCGCTGCCCCGGTACGCACCGCCCACGAAAAAATCGTCCAGCCCGTCGCCGTTGGCGTCGCCGATCACGATGGGAAAGCCGCTACGCGAAAGCATTTTGTGCAGCGTGGCGGTTTGCTTGAAATCCACGAAATCGCCTTCCCGGTGTTGGTAGTCGAGGCCCGGCACGGTACTTTCTGTGAAGATGCGCTTGATTTCTTTCACTGATTTCGAGTAAGGTTTTGCATCCCGATAGTTGACAGAAACCCTTTGGCCTGCCGCCAACTGCCGTAGCCACTGGGAATTGCCGCCAGGCCACTCGACCAATACCGAATCGACTCTGATTTTATCTCCCAAACCAAAATGCACAACCGATTCCACCGAAGAAGCGTAGCCACGCACGGGGTAGTTTTCGACCTGTTGTGGCTGGCCTGCTGCCCAAACCGTCACCCGACTACCCAGCCCGTCGCGGTTGCCTTCCGGGCCTTGTAGCTCGAAGTCGAGGTAGTTTGGCTTGGTTTTTTCGATGGTTTTGTTCTGGAAAATGGAGGCTTTATCGTCAATGTTATTCACAATCAAATCCAAATCCCCGTCGCGGTCCAGGTCGGCCCAGGCCGCGCCGTTGGCATAGCCGGATTCGTCCAGGCCCCAGGCTTCCGACGCGTCCTCGAACTGGTAGTCGCCCGCATTACGGTAGGCGTAGTTGCGGAGTTTCACCTCGGGTACTTTGCTGAGGAGTTCGTCGCGTTTCTGAAGCCGGGCCGTGTCGGAGCCGAACTGGTCGAACTCCCCGGCCTGGCTGATGAAATCGCGGTCGGTGATATTCTTGCGGTAGCCGTTGGTGATGAACACGTCTTTGCGGCCGTCGTTGTCGTAGTCGGCCAGCAGCGTGGCCCAACTCCAATCCGTGCGGGCGATGCCCGCCAGCAAGCCTATCTCGCTGAATTCCGGCGCACCCGTAGTCGGGTCGTTGCCGAGGTTGACCTGAAAATTGTTCCGCATGTACTGCATCTGGTAATTGTAGCGTGGCGACACGCTCATTTCTTTTCGGTCATAGTCCTGCCCGGCCAGCATCTGCTTTTGGCGGAAATTGTCCTCGGGCAGCATGTCCATTTGCAGGATGTCCGTTCGGCCATCGTTGGTCAGGTCAGCGGCGTCCACGCCCATGCCGTACAGGCTGGTATGGGCCGTGGCCGTGGCGATGATATTTCGGAAAGTACCATCCTGATTATTTAAATATAGTATATCGCTGGTAATGAAATCATTGGAGCAATAAATATCGGGGTAGCCATCGTCATTGAGGTCCGAAACTACCACGCCCAATCCCAGTCCTTCGAAACGAATGCCTGCTTCCTGCGAAATATCTTTGAAAACTACCTGCCCCTTTTCGTTTCTCCCCTCGTTGCGAAAAAGCTTGTCGGTCGAAGGGTACTTTCCATCGTTCAAGGCGGGCCGCAGGTTGTTAGGACTCTGCAAATCGGGCGCCGTATTGAGCAAAAAAGCGTCGAGGTCGCCGTCGAGGTCATAATCGAAAAAGACAGTTTGGGTGGTAAAACCCCCGAAGTCCAAGCCGTATTTCGCCGCTTCCTCTCTGAAAGTTGGCTCTTTTGTCTTTTGGTTGATAAATAGCAGGTTACGGGAGTTCCTGAAAGTCTTGTGCGCCGCTACACTGAGATAAATGTCGTCCCAACCATCTTGGTTGATGTCCACAATGCTCACGCCCGTACACCAGCGGTCGGTCATGACACCCGCCGCGTCGGTGAGGTCTTTAAATTTGAACGGTTCGCCGTTGTGATTTCCTTCGTTAATGTAAAGCCGTGAAGATTCCTGATTAGCGGCAAAGAACAAATCGGGCAGGGAATCGTGATTGAAATCACCCACACCCACGCCGCTGCCATTGTAAAAATTGGTGAAGGTAAAGGCGTTGAGGGAGTCGCTGGGGGTAATTTTATTGATAAAATGAATACCGGAATCGTTAGCGTCGAGTTTTTGGAAGAGGGTGTCTTCTTTCGTACAACCCGCTAGAAATGTCAGTACGAATAAGATGGAGAGACAGAGTTTTTTCATTTTCAGGTCACAGAACGGTCCGCCCGGTGCGCCGACGGTCAGCCGCTGCTGAGCGACGCGGTAGCACAAAGTTTGCTCAGAGTTTTTTTAAAAACGAAAGTACCCCAAATTTGAATACCAAGTAAAAACAGAGGGAGCAGGCTAAAAGTAGCCCGCTCCCTCTATCGAAACCGTTAACCGTTGACCATTAACCCAATTTTTAATACCCCGGATTCTGATCCTTCAGTTCCAGCTTAGGATTATTATCGATTTCCGTCTGCGGGATGGGCAGGAACTCGTGCTTGCCTTTCTGGAAATACGAGAGCGGGTCGGTAGTCACCTTACCGTTCTTGCGCCAGCGGATGATATCAAAATCGCGCACCTGCTCGGCAGCCAGTTCAACATATCGCTCGTGCATGATGGCGTTGAACACCTCGGCTTTGGTGACAGCCGGGAAGTTCTTGGTCGGCAGCGGCGGCATATTGACCGACTTTCGTGCCCGTACCTGGTTGACGAGGGAAACTGCCTTAGCCGAGTTGCCCAATTCGTTTTCACATTCGGCCAGCAGCAGCAGCACGTCGGCGTAGCGCATAATGCGCATATTGATGCCGCTTTGCGCGTAACCCGCGTTGACTTTGTAGATTACGGAGTATTTCCGCCAGCTTACCTTCATTTCTTTCCCTCCGACGGTCGAGAAATTGCCCTGAACGATGTCGTCAGTCATTAAATCCTTGCCATTGTTGAACTTGTCGCCTGTCTTCCAGTACGACATATCGAAGCGAGGATCGTCCTTAGCATCGCCTTTGGATTTCATCTCATAGGAATTGAGAAGTTTGTTGGAAGGAATCACGTTGCGCCAGCCGATGGCCGAGTACTCTTGTGAGCGAACAGCCTCTTCGCGTGGTGCGGTGCCATTGTCTCCGTCTGAACCCCAGTCGTAAGCGCCGCCCGATGGGGCGAACACCACTTCCAGAATTGACTCGGAGTTGAATTCGCCCTCTTCGTTGGTCAAATCCAGGTAGTCGTCCGTCAGTTTGTACAAACCCGAATCGACAATCTTCATCAGTTCGGTTTTGGCACTGGTGTAATCTCCCTGTTGCAGGTAAATCCGCGCCAGCAGCATTTGAGAAGCGGCGTTGGTGGCGCGACCCAGGTTATTGGCATCGTAGGTAGCAGGCAGGGCGGCCGCAGCGGCTTTGGCGTCGGCGATGGCCACATCGTACACCTCTTTCTGCGTTGCGCGGCCTTTGGCGCCATCCACACTCTTCACGAATTCAGTGTAAATGGGAACCCCGCCCCACATTGTACCTAATTCGTAGTAGGCCCAGGCTCGGAGGAACTTCGCTTCGCCGATCAGCCTGTTGCGGGTAGCGTCGGGGACGGACTTCACCGTAGGTGCTTTCTCGATAATCACGTTGGCCCGGTGAATCACGCGGTACCAGCCCCGCCATACGGCGTTGACCAGACTATTGTTGGGATCTTGCACTCCGATCAGCAACTGGTTGCGTGGCGTTTCCAACTGACCCCCACCGGAGGCCATCTCGTCACTATGCAGGTCATGGGTAAAAAACCACTCCCGCGAAGTCAGGCTGTTGGACTGCACCAGGGCGTAAACCGAGTTGACGCCCGCCCGAAGTTCGGCTTCGTTGTTAAAATAAGTCTCGAAGGTCACCCCGTTGGGGTTCACCTTGTTCAATTCGTCCTCGTTGCAGCTAATCGCAAAGCCCAAAGCGAGGAAACAGGTAATTACTAGTATCTTTTTCATGTCGAAAGATTAATGATAGAATGAGTGAATGATAGAATGAGTGAATACAGGACTCGAAATTTATTCTATCATTCTATCATTCAAAATTCAAAATTAATTTAAAACCCTAAGTTAACCCCCACCATCAACGTCCGCGCCTGAGGGTATTGTCCATAGTCGATGCCGTTGGTAAGCAGGTTGCCGTACTTGGACGAAACCTCGGGGTCATAGCCAGTGTACTTAGTGAATGTCAGCAGGTTCTGGCTGGATACGTAGATTCTGGCTTTGCTCAGCACGTTACCCGTCAATTTGCTGATCTTGTCGGCTGGAACGGTGTAGCCAATGCTCAGGTTCTTCAATCGCAGATAGGAGCCGTCTTCCAGGAAGCGATCCGAGGTACGTGAGTTGTTGTTGGGATCACCGCTTACCGCACGAGGAACATCTGTGTCGGTATTTTGAGGTGTCCAGGCGTTCAACACATCGGTAGAGGCGTTGAAGAGCCGCAGCATTCCCTGGCCGATGACCTTAGTGCCGTTGTAGACTTTGTTGCCCTGTACTCCTTGAAAAAACATCGTAAAGTCAAAGCCTTTGTAGCTGCCATTGAAGTTCAGCCCGTAAGAGAATTTAGGAATATAGCTGCCCAGGTAATCTCGATCCGAGCCATTGATCACGCCGTCGCCGTTAAGATCCTTGAAGCGAATATCGCCCGCTGCAGTTTTTTCATTTTGGTAAAACTTACCCGTACCGGCTTTGGCGTTGGCGGCTTTCACCTCTTCGTCACTCTGGAAGATTCCATCTACGAGGAATCCATAAAACGATTGAATAGGGTGTCCCGCTTCGGTGCGCGTGATGTCGGTACCACCGAAGTCGGCGTTGGAACCAGAGTTGATCGTGGCCGTAGGCGTGGCCAGACTCAGTACTTCGTTCCGCGTCACGTCCAGCATTCCTGTCAGGTTCCAGTTGAAATCGCGACCTGAATGCGTGTAGCCTGCCGACAGTTCGAAACCATTGTTTCGCATACTGCCTACGTTAGCCAGGGGACTGTTGGAATATCCGATAGAAACGGCGGTTGGTACCCGCAGCAGCAGCCCATCGGTTTCACGTACGTAGTACTCCGAGGTGAGGTTGATCTTGTTGTTAAAAAGCGACAGGTCCAAACCAATATTGGTCATTGTCGTCACCTCCCAGCTCAGGTCGCTATTGCCCAATTGGTTAAAGTATGAACCACCTTGGGGTGTATTGCCAAAAGGATAAAGCGTGTTATTAGCTTGGATCAACGGCTGCCACTCGTAATCACCGATGGAATTATAACCCGTTTGGCCGATGCTACCCCGAATTTTTAGCTCCGAAACAGCTGATACCGACTTCATGAAGCTCTCCTCGCTGATACGCCAACCCGCCGAGACGGCGGGGAACGTGCCCCATTTTTTGCCAGGAGCAAACTTAGAGGACCCGTCGCGTCGGACGGAAGCACCGACTAAGTATTTGCCCGCAAATTCGTAGTTCAGACGACCTACGTAGGATATTAGCGTGTTCTCGCTGCGACTGGAACCCCCGTTGGGGTTCGTAACGCCCTGAATGACCTGGATGTTGTTGTCAGGCCTCACGCCAGAAGCACTAATGCCGCGAAAGGTTGACTTCTGCTGCTCGGCTACGCCCAATAAATTGACATAGTGCTTGCCGAAGGTCTTTTCAAACGTAAGGGCATTGGTGAAAATCGTCGAGAAGTATTGGTTGCGACTTTCCGACACGTTAGCATTGGGGCGGGTGCGGTTGCCGTCGTTGTAGATAGGCGAGAAGCTATTGTTACGCGTACTGGCGAAGTCGGTACCAGCCGTAAACTTGTACTTCAACCAATCCGTGAACCGAACCTCGGCGAAGATCGTCCCGATCAATTTAAAGGCGTTGTCCTGCTGATTTTGTTGTTCCATTTCGGCGATCCGCAAGGGGTTTTCGGGGTCGGTGGCGTCGAGTCCCTGAGCGGTAGTACTGAAGCCGCCGACTTTGGTCGGGTCGCGCGTGGGCCAGTAGGGGATCATTCGCATGGTGTTCATGATCAGGCTGCGGCCACCGCCATCGCGCTCGGCGATGCGGAAATCCGTTGCCGTAAGCAGCGTTTCACCGATGGTCAGCCATTTCTTGACTTTGTGATCGGAGTTGATGCGGAAACTGTAACGATGGTACTCCGTGTTGGGCAGAATACCCTGCTGATCGAAATAGCCGAGCGAAGTGTAGAAGCGTGAAGTGGCACTACCACCCGACAGCGAAAGTTGATTGTCGGTGATGGGCGCGTTACGGAACATCACGTCCTGCCAGTCGGTATCGGTTTGGCCGAAAGTCTGGGTAGCGCCTTCGTAGATGGGCGTATCCAGGTTGCTAAAACGACCGGGAACGGCCTGACCGGAGGCCTGCACCAGTGCCGTGCCGTACTTGATGTACTGGTCGCGGTTAAGTAGATCCAGCGTTTTCCAGGCCGACTGCGTACCGACGTAGGAGTCGAGATTGATTTGTATCTTTCCCGGCGTACCTTTCTTGGTCGTGATAAGTACCACGCCGTTTGCCGCGCGCGAACCGTAGATGGCTGCCGCGCTGGCGTCTTTCAGTACTTCCAGCGACTCGATGTCCTTGGGGTCGATGTTGTTCAAGCCGCCAGCGGGTACGCCGTCGATGACATACAGCGGGTTAGGGTTCAAACTTACCGAACCCACGCCGCGAATACGGACGACGGGCTCCGTACCGGGGCCGCTGTTGTTAGTAATCTGTACGCCCGGTACCCGCCCTTGCAGGGCTTGCGTGGCACTTACCACAGGCAATGCTTTCAGTTCCTTGGGCGATACGGACGACACCGCCCCGGTCAGGGTCGACTTCTTCTGCGTACCATAACCTACAACAACCAATTCACCGAGCGCCTCGGCGGTGGATTCCAGTTTCAGGCTGATGCTGGACTCGTTGTTAATCGCAATTTCGGCAGTTTTGTAGCCTATATAGCTAAAAACCAGGGCTATGGAATTTCTAGGTACATTCAGGCTATATTCGCCCTGCGTGTTAGTAGTGGTACCCGTCTTAGTACCCTTGGCCACGATGCTTACGCCCGGTAATGGATTGTCGGCTTCGTCGGTGATCGTCCCGGTTATGGTGCGATCTTGCGCGTAAGACGCCATACTGGCCACCATTAGTAGCAGCAGTAGCAGCGCGTTTCTGAGTAAAGTAGGTGTTTTCATCATAGGGTTTTGTAAGAGGTTAAAATAGGACGATAAAGTACTTGCAGTGCAATATTAGAATAATATATTCAATAAAACCACGAATCTGCCTGATCTTACTTGTCTTTCGTACAATTAAATTTTTTTAAAATGCAAAAAACCTTCAAATGACTGACTTTCAATTTTTAGGCAAGATGATCACAGGCAAAAGGCATAACCAGCGTGCCTGAACTCAGCAGCCATTCCGATGTAATAGGTGAAACAAACGCATGTGTTCTACCCAAAACAAAAAATCTCCCTAACTTCGGCGGCGAAAATCAATGATAGAATGAGCAAAGAAAAAATCCACTTCGTTTCCATTGGCGGCAGCGTGATGCACAACCTGGCCCTGGAACTCCAACGGCAGGGCCATACGATAACGGGTTCCGACGATGAGATTTACGAACCTTCGCGCAGCCGCCTAGAGCAAGCCGGATTGCTGCCCGCCACAATGGGCTGGTTTCCTGAAAAAATCACGGAAGACATCGACACCATCATTCTGGGGATGCACGCCCGCAGCGATAATCCCGAACTACTTCGGGCGCGGGAACTGGGGCTGGAAGTGTATTCTTATCCTGAATTCATCGCGGGCCAAAGCACCGACAAGCAACGGGTGGTGATCGCGGGTATTCACGGAAAAACTACGATCACGTCCATGATTCTACACGTGCTGCGGCAAAACAAGCGAACCTTCAATTATTTGGTAGGGGCACAGGTAGAGGGCTTCGATACGATGGTGCGGCTGGACGCCGATGCGCCGGTGATTGTCATCGAAGGCGACGAGTACTTTACTTCTCCCGAGGACCCGACGCCCAAGTTCCTGCACTACAACCCGCACCTGCTGCTGGTGAGCGGTATCGCCTGGGATCACTTCAATGTCTATCCGACTTGGGAATCCTACGTGAAGCAGTTTGAGATGCTGGCCGATTCACTGCCTAAGGCGGGTGTTATCGTCTTTGACGAAACCGATAATATGCTCGACATTATTGGCCAAAAAGAGCGTCCCGATGTGACCAAAATCCCCTACGAAGCGCACCCCCATAAAATCACGAATGGCCAAACTTTCCTGATTACCCAAACGCAGGGTAGCGTGCCGTTGTATGTGTTCGGTGAACATAACATGAAGAATATCAGCGGTGCCAGGAACGTCTGCGAGCGGCTGGGCGTGACCGACGAGGAATTCTACCGCGCCATCCAAAACTTCAAAGGTGCTGCCAAGCGACTGGAATTGCTGGCCAAAGGTTCAACGACAAATGCCTACCGTGATTTTGCCCACGCGCCCTCCAAGGTGGAAGCCACTACCTTGGCCGTGAAGGAGCAATTCCCGAAGCGACGACTTGTCGCCTGCACCGAGCTACACACATTCAGTAGTTTGAATAAAACCTTTCTGAACCAGTACCGTCGCAAAATGGATGCTGCCGACGTAGCCGTGGTTTTTTACAGTCCCGAAACGGTGGAACACAAGCGGCTCGAACCCATCTCGGAAGAAGACATCCGCACCGCCTTCAAACGCAATGACCTTCAAATCTTTACCGATCCTACCGCGCTCCAAGCGTTCCTGCAAAACCAGAACTGGCCAAATACTAACCTCCTGATGATGAGTTCCGGCACCTTTGGTGGACTGGACTTGAAAGCTTTGGCGCAGTCGATAGTTCAAAGTTTATGAGTTTATGAGTAGGATTGAGGTATAAATGTGTCTTTATACGTCGAGTCTGGAAGTTTGCGTGACGTACGAACTCATTGACTCATGAACTCATAGACTTTAAACTCCAAAAATGCCCCCCGAAGCCCCCGTCATCCCCGCCGAAGTCCACGAGTACGAACGCGAACCCGTTCCTGCCAGCCAATGGAAAGGGTGGAAAAGTTTCCTGGGTATGTACGCCGGGGAGCACGCCGCCGGTACCGAATTCATGATCGGCCCGCTCTTCCTCACGGCGGGCGTTAGCGCGTTCGATTTGTTAGTAGGTCTGTTTTTGGGAAACCTGCTGGCGGTACTTTGCTGGCGGTACCTCACGGCGGCTATCGCTACCGATGTGCGGCTGACGCTTTATTATCAACTGGAAAAAATCTGCGGCAGGCGGCTGGTTACAGCCTATAATCTGGCCAATGGAATTCTTTTTTGCTTTTTGGCCGGAGCCATGATCACCGTTTCGGCCACGGCGGTTGGCATTCCCTTCGACATGGAAATGCCCAAACTAACCGACACGACGCCCAACGGCGCGACCTGGATTATCGTCGTAGTGGCGATCGGGGCAGTCATTTCGGTGATTGCGGCGCGGGGTTACGACACGGTCTCTAAATTTGCCAATATCGCCTCACCCTGGATGGTGCTGATCTTTTTGGCCTGCGGCGTGGTGGCTTTAAAAGGATTACGCGTCGCGTCTTTTGCCGACTTCTGGAATATTTTCGGCGAAGGCCGCGAGCCGTTTCCCGGCCAAATCAAATACACCTTCTGGCACGTAGTTATGTGGTCATGGTTCTGCAACGCCGCCATGCACATTGGAATGTCCGATTTATCGGTGTTCAGATACGCAAAAAATGCCAGTTCGGGCTGGACGACGGCGGCGGGTATGTACGTGGGGCACTACCTGGCCTGGATCTGCGCTTGCTTGCTCTACGCGCTTTACATCCGCTCAGGTGATGCCCAGGCTATGCTGGCAGCGGGACAAGCTCCGCCCGTGGCTCCCGGCCCGATGACCTACGAAGCCGTCGGCGTTGCCGGACTCATCTGCGTCGTCGTGGCGGGCTGGACAACGGCCAACCCCACCATCTACCGCGCCGGGCTGGCGTTTCAGGCCATTGCCCCAAAACTATCGACGGCCCGCGTAACGATGATCGCGGGGGCTGTCGCTACCGTGGCCGGACTGTTTCCCGCCTTCGCGATGCAGCTTCTCGACTTCGTAGCAGTGTACGGTTTCATTCTTGCTCCCATCGGTGCGATTATCGTTTTTGACCATTACTTTGCCAACGGAGCGGGAATTGTGCAGAATTATGCGGAAAAGGCAGGAATTAATTTCAACGTTTCGGTGCTACTGGCGTGGCTGATTAGCATGGCGGTGTTTTACTCGATTTCGGCCTTTGGAGGCGTATTTCTTTCGTTCCTGACACTACCCGCGTGGATTTCGTGTGGAGCCTTATATTTAGTGTTTAGCCGGATGTTGCAAAAGCGAGTGTGAAGGGTTTAGGGCGAGGCAACCCTTGCTGTTGAAAAGCTGAGTCATTTAAATTTTTTAAAATGAGTATCGTAAAAATCATTTCCTACCTCTGCCTTTTAGTTGTACTTCTTGCACCGATTCTTTTCTTTGCCGATGTGCTGACGGACAGCCAAATGAGAATAGCGCTGTTAGGCGGGACGGTAGTTTGGTTCGCGACGGCTTCGACTTGGATCAACAAGGGAGATAATGATTCCGAAATAGAGACGGAATCAGCTATTTGAATAGTGGTTGCTGCTGGAAGTACCAGAAGTAATATCGCGATAGATCACATTGAAGTAGTTTGTCCGATACTACCTTCGGAGAGGTGATTCAGAACCAGGCGCATTCACTAATAATCTGCCTGACTTAAACTTTCAAGTACAAAACTAACTAGGCCCCGTATTCTCCCCCAAACAATATTCCCAGCATCCGCGCAAACTCCGCCTGCACCGGAGCCGTAACCCTAGTTTCCTCCGTCGTCTCAGGATGTGTAAACGCCAGTTGCTGCGCGTGCAGTAGCATCGTGTTCATATCGAACTGTTCAAGAAAAAGCTTGTTCTGCTTGTTGCAGCCATGCGGGCGGTCGCCGATGATGGGATGGAGGATGTGAGCCAGGTGTTTGCGTAGCTGGTGCATTCGGCCCGTAGTCGGTTGGAGTTCGACCAGCGAATACCGGGAGGTAGCGTGTTTACCGAATGGGAGTGGAATTTCAGCGCGTTGTTTCGTTTTCACGTATGTAAGGGCCTCCTGAACTACCCCTGTGTCGGGATGCCGCAGGGCGTAGTCGATGGTTTGCTCGTCGGGCGTATAGCCGCGGACGATGGCTAGGTACTTTTTTTGAACACCACCTTCCATAAATTGCTGCTGCATGGCGGAATTCATAGTTTCCGAGAGAGCAAAAAGCAGAATACCGCCCGTCTTTCGGTCGAGGCGATGCACGGGCCACACGCGCTGTCCTAATTGATCGCGCAGGCGCTGCACGGCAAACTCCTTAGCGTCGCGGGCCATCGGTGAGCGGTGCACCAGCAGGCCGTGGGGCTTATTGATTGCTACTAAGTCGGCTGATTGGTAGAGGATGGGGAGTGGAGATGATATATTGCTGATAGCTGACATACTGCAACGGAGTCCTCACTGTCCTTTTTTATGAATCAATCAGTTCCTATTGAAATGTTCTTTCACAGAAAAAGAATAAAGTCAACGTGCTTGTAAAAAGCACTATGCCGGGCTGCGCTGAGTTCTCCTAAGTCGTAGGAACCCTTTCTTATTTCTGCAGTTAACAACTGGCTCAATTCTGATTTGATGGAAGGTACATCATTCTTGACAATATCAAATACCATCTCGAAATCAATGCCTGTGTAGTTGTGGGCAATTCGATTTCTCAACCCCTTGACAGCTTGAAATGGCAGATTGGGGTAGTTGGTTTTCAATTCATCCGAAAGTCGCCCCGCATACTCGCCGACGTTAAGAAGCTGTTTGAGTTAACCTTATTAAGCCAAAAATGGCCGTTTTTTGCCAATCCTGCGTTACCAAACCCTCATTTGGCTCTGCCAAATTTCGGATTTGGTGCCTTGTC
>NZ_JBGSXF010000212.1:0-3083 GCF_041751555.1 Persicitalea sp.
AGATCTGAATCAGGATGGGCTTGACGATGTAGTGGCTTGTGAGTTTGGCAACGAAACCGGACAATTGGCCTGGTACAAAAACAACGGGAGAGGCGGCTACGACAAAAGGATTTTGCGCGAGAAACCCGGCGCGATCAAGGCGATTATCAAAGATGCCAACAACGACGGACTGCCGGATATTTATGTCCTCATGGCGCAGGGTGACGAGGGCCTTTTCTTGTACGAGAATCAGGGGGAAGGTACTTTTCATGAGAAAAAACTACTGTCTTTTTTGCCACTCAACGGGTCGCAGTACATCGAACTGGCCGATTTCAACAAAGACGGTTTCGACGACATCGTCTATGTATGCGGCGACAATGCCGATAAAACGCCGATTTTGAAGAACTACCACGGCATTTATGTTTACCTCAACGGTGGGAAGGGTAGTTTCAAGCAGTCTTACTTTTACCAGTTAAACGGTGCTTATAAAGCCATAGTGCAGGATTACGACTTGGATGGCGACCTCGACATTGCCGCCATTTCTTTCTTCCCGGACTACCTTCGCTACCCGGAGGAAAGCTTCGTCTATTTGAAAAATAAGGGCAACCTGACATTTGATGATTACTCTTTTCCCCAAGCTTCGAGGGGAAGGTGGGCAGTAATGGATGCCGAAGACATGGACGGAGACGGAGATACCGATCTTGTTTTGGGTTCTTTCGTCTATCTGTTGCCGCAGGGCGATACCACCGGACTAGGCAAAAAATGGCTTTCGACCGGGCCTTCGGTCATTGTGTTGGAAAACACCATTCGGTAGGCGGTGCGTTGAAGACCTTCTGGAATGATTACTTTCCTATAAAGAAAATCAACCCAATGATGATAAAAGGCACCGCTAATAAAAGCATTAGCCCGACCAAAATCAGTATAGCCGAAGCATAAGGGTGTTTGACAAAAAGGTTTTCGAGGGGAGTAGCACTGAGTTTCACTTTGGGCTCTCCGGCCTGTTTTACCTTTTCACTCACCAGAAGATAAGCGGGAATCAATTCATCGAGAGCTTCCAAATCGACCGACTTCATTCGATAGGCGTACGTCAGTCCCATGGGGTCGAGCGTCAGGCTTTGCTGCCTTCTGATCTGCCGCTCCGTACTAAAAAGTATCCCCAGTGCCTCTTGGACTTCTTCCTGATACAAGATGTGCTCGCTCCATTCCTTCTCGGCAACCCGAGCCAAGAGATCGTCTCTCAGTCCTTCCAGATTTATCCTGCCCTTCCTCTTATCGAGGTAAACAACGAAGCGATTTTGGGCGATATCCCTGTCGGTGACGATGAAACGGGAGGGGACATTTAGCCGCATAGTGAACGTTACGCGACAGCCAACGAATTCCCGGTAACGAATTTCCCCGGCGTACTTTGTCCTTTTTAAAGGCTGAAACAGTAGCTCCAAAGGGCCGTGTTCCGTTTTGCGGATAAATTTTAAGGGCTTGTCGCCCTGGGCAAAGTGGTTTTTTTCTAAAAAGGAGGTGAGGGTCGGGTCGCTCATGGTTCTGTTTTTTGGTAAGTACCTGAAAAACAAGTCCCTTTACAAACCCTACTCGAAATAGTTAGTTAACGGTAATAGATGGACACAGCCGACTTCCCGATGGGGCTACTTTTCCCCCAAAGATTTCACAAACAAAATCACCGACTCGATATCCGTATCGGACAAAATCCCCTCAAAAGAGGGCATTTCGGCGTTATAGCCTTTGATAATTTTGGCGGTAGGATTCAGGATGGACTCTCGCAGATAGGCGTCGTCGGCCACGACGGTGGAACCGTCTTCCAATGGCCGCTTCGCGCCGTATAAGCCCTGGAACGGTGGGCCGTACATGCCTTTGGTGCGGGTGCCTTCCGAGTGGCAACCAGCACAGGCCGTTTTGGTAAAAATGGCCTTGCCTTTTTCCGCCGAGGCGAGTTCTTTTGGCTTTTCCAAAACATTTCGGCGGGCCGTTAGCTGCGCGTAATCTACATTAGTAAAGCCGTATTGTCCGGGAGCGATGTCTTCCAGGTAGTTGATCGTAAACCAGAATTCATCCGCTATTTTATGACCGTCTTTCGCGGTTAGCTGGTAATCTACTTCCATCTGCATCACCTCTTTCATCTCCGGCACCAGGAGTAGTACCTTCTTGCGATCGGGCGATAAATAAGCCGCCGAGACGAACATCGTTTCCTCGCCCGTCGAGCCGTCCAGTTTGTAATGCCCGGAACCATATTCTTCAGTACGGAGGTAGTTGTAGCGTTTGATTGCATAGTTGTCAGGGTCGGTAGCCGTGGCCACATCGAGTTCGGAGTCGAAGCTCAACACGATGCCCTGCCTGCCCGCCTCGAACCGATTAACCATGTAGCTAGGCTTCTCCGTGTAGCGCAACCGCAGTAGGGCGCTCAACCCTTTGGAGTTAGACCCCCACAGATTGAAGCCCGCCACATAAAGCTGCCCGTCCTGCGGGTTGGTCGTGCCCTTCGAGGTGGGGGCCGGGTAGTCGGCATGAATCATAGAAAGCCCGCCCTGAATACCCCGCGAAGTACTATCCATCAGCACCCGAAACATACCGGGGCGACCGTAGGAAAAGTGAATCAAATCCCCACTCAGCGGCCCCATTTTAGTACTGGTTACCCAGGCTTGGCCGATGCTGGACTGATCAACGTGGTGAGGAATCCAGGTGAGTGGCGGCGCAATAGGTGGGTTGTCAGTTCGGTGAACGGTGGGACTCACACCGTAATAATCACCCTTTTTTATCAAATAAATTGGCGAGGAAGGCACGAAATTCCCCTGCTGGTCGGAGGCGGTCAACACGCCCGTCTTGGGATTCATGCCCAGGTACGGCCCACGCAACCCCGTAGCAATCACCTCGACCTCACGGCCGTTGGGCGAGACCCGCATAATCACCCCATTGTGCTGCGAACCTTTGCGGAAGCCCTTGGCGACCTGCGGCGTAACGCCGGGGCCGTTGCTCAGGCTGCCGCCTTTGGCGATATAAAAGCCCCCGCCCGGTGCGGGCACGATGTCTCCCGCCCACTCCCGGCCCTCAGGCGACTGCGACATCACGTTCGAGAAATTCTCGTAGTAGTCGGC
>NZ_JBGSXF010000213.1:0-6966 GCF_041751555.1 Persicitalea sp.
GCTGGTATTTTTTGGTAAAGAGTTTTTTGTGAATGCCTGGAAGCAAGCCCGCCACGGGAAGGCCAACATGGACACGCTCGTCGCGCTCAGCACAGGCATTGCGTTTCTATTCAGTACTTTCAATACTTTTTATCCTGAATACTGGTATAGTCGCGGTCTGGAACCCCATGTCTATTTTGAGGCGGCGGCGATCATTATTTTCTTTATTTTATTAGGAAAATTGCTGGAAGAACGCGCCAAAAGCAACACTTCCGATGCCCTGCGCAAGCTGATGAACCTGCAACCCAAACTCGTGCGCGTGCGTCGCGACGGGCAGGAGCAGGAAATAGACACCAAGGAAGTCCGCATAGGCGATGAGGTCATCATTCGCTCGGGTGAGAATATCCCTGTGGACGGGAAAGTACTTTCGGGCAGTTCGTTTGTGGACGAAAGCCTCATGACGGGTGAGCCGCTGCCCGCCGAAAAGGCACCAGGCGCTGAGGTGTTTGCCGGAACCATCAACCAGCAGGGTAGTTTCAGCTTTCGGGCGGAAAAAGTGGGCAAACAAACCGTATTGGCCCAAATCATTCGCACCGTACAGGAGGCGCAGGGTAGCAAAGCCCCTGTGCAGCGGCTAGTGGATAAAATAGCAGGCATTTTCGTCCCCGTGGTACTGGGTATTGCGGTGCTCACCTTCGTGGTTTGGCTCCTGGTAGGTGGCGAAAATGCCCTCACGCACGCGCTACTCACTTCCGTGTCGGTGCTGGTGATAGCTTGTCCGTGTGCGCTGGGACTGGCGACACCGACGGCCATTATGGTGGGCGTGGGCAAAGGAGCCGAGAACAACATATTGATTCGCGACGCCGAGAGCCTGGAAATTGCCCATAAGGTGGACGCCGTGGTGCTGGATAAAACCGGGACATTGACCGAAGGAAGGCCGGAAGTGGCGGGGTGGTACTTTGTCAAAGGAGAAAAGGATGGGGCCGCCGGGCGGGAAGGACGTCACAAGGCAGCGATACAGGCGATTGAGAGCCGTTCGGAGCATCCGTTGGGGCAGGCAATTTCGGCTGCCGGGCGGAGTGACGGTTTGGTTCAAGTGGAAAATTTTCAATCGGTGACGGGCAGTGGCGTGGTCGGGGTAGTTAACGGGGAAAAGTACGTAATCGGGACGCCTGATTTTTTGAAAAATGAAGGGATCGCGCTCGACTCTGAACTGACTGAACTCAGCGCGGAGCTGCGCGGAAAAGCTCAGACGGTTATTGGTGTAGGGTGGGAGGGAAGGCAAATCGCCCTGGTCGCGTTGGCCGACCAACTGAAAACTACCTCCGCCGAAGCGGTCGCGAAATTGCAGAAGGAGGGAATCGAAGTCTATATGCTTACGGGCGATAACGCCCAAACCGCCGCGCAGGTCGCACGGGAGGTGGGCCTTGAACACTTCGAGGCCGAAGTGAAGCCGCAGGACAAAATGGATTTTGTGAAAAAGCTGCAAGCCGAAGGCAAAACCGTGGCGATGGTTGGCGACGGCATCAACGACTCGCAGGCCCTGGCCCAAGCCGACCTCAGCGTAGCGATGGGCCGCGGCTCCGACGTGGCGATGGATGTTGCCAAGATGACGCTCATCACTTCTGATTTGCTGGCCCTACCGAAGGCTTTGAAACTGTCGCGCCGTACGGTGACAACAATCCGGCAGAACCTTTTCTGGGCGTTCATCTATAATCTCATCGGGATTCCGCTGGCGGCGGGGGTACTTTATCCGGTGAATGGGTTCTTGCTCAATCCCATGATCGCCGGGGCGGCAATGGCGTTGAGTTCGGTGTCGGTAGTGACGAATAGTTTGCGGCTGCGGGGGATGAAGCTGTGAGGTCGAAGGGGATAAACAAACTTATTCACCGCACAAACTTCCGCATCAATACCGCGTCCTCACTTTGCACTCGAATCAGGTAAACGCCTTTCGCTAAGTCGCCCGTCCTGAATTCCAGCGAGCACCGCGAAGCAGCATCTTTAAAATCAGCTTGCTGTAAAATGCGTCCCTGCAGATCGACCATTTCGATGTGCATAGCGGATGGCTGGCGCAGGCTGACTTCCACCGTGACGGATTCCGCGCTGGGAACGGGAAAAATCTTCATCGAAATTTCAGCCGATAGAAATTCCTGCGGTGGCAGAGCGGTAATGACGCCGTTGAAGTCGGCCAAGGCAGGTTCAAAAGGCGGAATGACAATGGTCGGACTATTCTGGTCGGTGATGGTCAGGGAGTAAGTGCGCCAGGTTTCAGCAACTTTCACACCGTTCCGCCACTCTTCGGTTACGTAGGCGTAGGCATAGAGCCCAATTTCTGTCGGAGCGTTCCAGACCAGAAGCGCTGCCGGGCGGTCGATCTTAAAAGTACCCTCACGGGTTACTTCATTGGGGAAGACATAATTAGTCAGGGTAGTTGGTTGGCATTCTTGCTGTTGAGTGAGCAGCCTGGTGATCCGGTAGGAAAGGCTATCGCCATCGGGATCAGTTTTGGGCAAAGCCAGGGAAAACACCTGCCGCAGCCCGCTCATGAATTTTGGATTGGGCGCCTGGGCCACGGCATTAGGCGAGGTAGTATCGAGGATAGTCTTGATGACCAGCGGTAGTTCCTTGGTCGGAGAGAGGCGGTCTAAGTTAAGTATCCCGTTGGTAAGGTTGTCAAGACTTGCCGTAAGAGTGTACTTTCCGGCGGCAGCGTAAGTGTGTACCACACGATACACGCTACGGTTGACGTTGGGGCTGCCTTCTAATTTTTCAGAGCTCACTCGCTTGGCTACCAGCCTTAACCCATCACCTAAGCAGATGATTAGGTCTGTTTGGGCATTGACTGCTGGTCCACCATTTTGCAGGTCGAGGTACAGGATTCCGGTGATTTCGTAGGTGAGGCCACTGGTATTTTTGGCCAGTATCTCGCCCCCTAACAGGTGCGTGGCGCGGGCTGTGAGGGCAAGGCAGCAACCGAGTACGAACAAGGATAGCTTTTTCATGAGAGCAGATGGTTTGGGAAGTAGTTAGTTCAGGAACGTTTTGATAAAAAAACATAGTATCGGAAATTGAAAAGACGAGCCAAAAGCTCGTCTTTTTTCAATTTTTAGATTTCTATTATTCAGAAAGCACTAAGCCGAATATCTATTTAGACTTCTATAACTTCAACGAGTGATCTGTAGAAACCGAATTTTGCATCTGAGGTAATGATTGGTAACGAGTTGCTTAGGGCCACTGCTAAAATCAGACGATCAAACGGATCTCGATGTTCAGCATAAAGGGGGATTTTATCGTAGCTGACCAAATGGGAAATGGTGATCGGTAAAAACTTGATTTTATCTTGAATTGCAACCTCAACTACACTCTCGACTGAAACATGAAAATTGGGTAGTTTTCCGATTTTTAGCTTGATGACTATCTCATAAAGACTTGCATAGCTGACGTAGATTTGGTTTTTGCCATCTATAAGAATAGCTCTTGTAGATTGGTCCAGTTCTGGATCGTTCGATTGAAACCAAAGTAATATCTGAGTATCGATCAGGTAATGCATCTACATATAATCTTCTAAATCATCAAGGGGATCATTGAAATCATCAGGAAGCGATAACGTTTTTCCCTTCAAATGGTCTAGCCGCAACAATCCGCCCGGAACCCGGTCTTGTGGGGACGAGCTTGGCTGCTTTTCGCTTAAAAAAGTGACAAGCACTTCCGACTTGTAAACATCGGGTACGGGTTCCAAGAAAGTCAGTACGCCATTTTCGTAAATTCCTTTGATGGCTGTGTACATAGCAGAAAAGTTTTAGTGTTGGAAACAAGATACGTAGGAAAATATTCACAACCAATCACTTTCCCTTAGCCCAGTTATCCCGAAGCCCCACCGTTTGGTTCAGTACCACGCCCGCATCTGAACTGTCCGGGTCCACCGAGAAGTAGCCCTTGCGCAGCAATTGGAAGGCTTCGCCGGGTACGGCTGTTTTGAAAGCAGGTTCGGCGTGGGCCGTAATGACCGACAGCGAGTCGGGGTTGAGGTACTCTTTAAAATCGCCCTCTTCCGAAGACGGATCTTCCACGCGGAAAAGGCGATCGTACTGCCGGATTTCCACCGGAATGCTGTGCGCGACCGACACCCAATGCAGCGTTCCTTTCACTTTCAGGCCCGACTCATCCTGGCCGCTCTTGCTGTTTTCGATGTAGGTGCAACGCACTTCCTCAACGTTGCCGTCGGCGTCTTTGACTACCTCGTCACAACGAATGATGTAGGCGCTCTTCAATCGCACCATTTGACCGGGGGCCAGGCGGAAGTACTTCTTGAAGGGATTTTCCATGAAGTCATCCTGCTCTATGTATAGTTCACGCGAGAAAGGTACTTCGCGATCGCCCGTTTCGGGTTGCTCAGGGTTATTCTCACTAAGGCACATTTCCGTTTTTCCTTCCGGAAAATTAGTGATGATCACTTTAAGCGGATCAAGAACGGCCATTCGACGAGGAGAAGTGGCGTTCAGGTCTTCGCGGATGCAAAACTCTAACAGGCTCATATCGATGAGATTGTCGCGCTTGGCTACACCGATGCGCTCGCAGAAATTGCGAATCGAGGCGGGCGTATAGCCGCGCCGCCGCAGACCCGAAATCGTCGGCATCCGTGGGTCGTCCCAACCCGAAACATGGCCCTCGTTCACCAATTGAAGGAGTTTGCGCTTGCTCATTACAGTATATGTCAGGTTAAGACGGGCAAACTCGTACTGCTTAGAGGGGAAAATGTCCAGCTTTTCAATGAACCAGTCGTACAGCGCACGGTGGGGAATGAACTCCAACGTACAAATAGAGTGCGTGATGCGCTCGATGGCGTCCGACTGCCCGTGGGCGAAGTCGTACATTGGGTAGATGCACCACTTATCGCCCGTGCGGTGGTGAGTCGCAAACTTGATGCGGTACATGAACGGGTCGCGCAGGTGCATGTTGGGCGCGGCAAGGTCGATCTTGGCCCGCAGTACCCGGCTGCCTTCGGCAAACTCACCTTTGCGCATTCGCTCGAACATATCTAGATTTTCGGCTACTGAGCGATCGCGGTAGGGACCGGGCTTGCCGGGTTCGGTAGGTGTGCCTTTCAGGGCCGCGATTTCCTCCGCCGTTGAGTCGTCCACGTAGGCTAAACCCTTCTCGATCAATTTAACGGCGAAGGCATAAAGCTGATCGAAATAATCAGAAGCATAGCGTTCTTCCACCCAATCAAAGCCCAGCCAGCGCACGTCGTTCTTGATAGAATCGACGTACTCGATGTCTTCGGTCGTGGGGTTTGTGTCGTCAAAACGGAGGTTGGTGCCACCGCCGTACTTCTGCGCCAGACCGAAGTTCAAGCAGATTGATTTGGCATGGCCAATGTGCAGATAACCATTAGGTTCGGGTGGGAAGCGCGTCAGAACGCGCCCGTCGTTTTTGCCTTCGCGCAAATCTTTTTCGACTATCTCCTCGATGAAATTCAGTGACTTTTCTTCTGTTTTATCAGCAACCATTGTTTGTTCTTCTTTTCTTAGTATTAGGCTCTTGGTTTTGCATACTTGGCGCAAGATATTAAGTTCGGAGCAACATCGGTTCCCAATGAAGTACCAAGTACCTCGTACATTTGCAAAATGAGGTACTTCATCGAACTTGCCTACAAAGGTACTAATTTCATCGGCTGGCAGCGGCAGGTAAAAGGCCGCTCAGTGCAGCAGACACTGGAAGAAGCCCTTACAACCATCCTGCGTCAGCCCATCGAAGTAGTTGGTAGCAGTCGTACCGACGCGGGCGTACACGCCAGCCAGCAGTTCGCGCATTTTGATTTGGAGAAGGCAATGCCCGATGCCAATAAAGTAGTGTATCGTCTGAATAGCCTGCTGCCATCCGACTTAGCGGTAAAGGAGATTTTCTCCGTAGCTAATGATGTTCACGCACGTTTTGCCGCCACGCACCGTCGCTACGAGTACCGCCTCATCCGGCAGAAAAACCCTTTTCTGGCCGGCGAAGCCTACATTTTTCGTCCCGATCTTGATATTGAAGAAATGAACGCTGCCGCTGCTCTACTATTGCAGCACGACGATTTCGAGAGTTTCAGCAAAGTACACACTGACGTAAAAACGTTTGTTTGCGAAATCACGCAGGCCGAATGGCAACAGAAAGATGAGGTTCTGACTTTTGTCGTACAATCGAATCGCTTCCTGCGCGGTATGGTGCGGGGGCTGGTCGGCACACTTTTGGAGGTGGGGACTGGGAAAAGCACAGTGGCGGATTTTGAAAAAATAATTCTGGCCAAAGACCGCCGAGCCGCTGGACCACAGGCACCCGCGCAGGGTCTTTTTCTGGTAGAAGTAGGGTATCCTTCAGCTATCGGTGGTTAGCCAAACTCACAAACCCATTAAAATGACTATAGGAACAATCATTCTCGCCGCCGGCGCATCGCAGCGCATGGGGCAACCCAAGCAAATACTCAAAATAGAAAAAGGAAAGGGTCTATTGCTAAAAACTGTCGAAACCGCCCTGGCGACCTCGCTACGCCCGGTGATCGTAGTAGTTGGGGCCAACAAAGCCGAAGTGGTTCCCGAGCTGAACGGGCTACCCGTCACGATTGTGGACAACGCTTTTTGGCAGGAAGGCATGGCCACTTCCGTAAAAGTGGGCCTGGCCGGGCTCTTTATGACCGAGCCTAAGCTAGACGGCGTACTGATGTTAGTCTGCGATCAACCGTACCTGACTGCCGCCTTACTGAATCAAATGGTAGCAACTTTTGAAGAATCGGGAAAAAAGGCGGTGGCGTGCCGCTACAAAAAACAGTGGGGTGTCCCCGTGTTGATTGGTCGCGACCTGCTGGCTGAACTCACCCAAATCAAAGGCGACCAGGGGGCCAAACCGCTACTAAAAAAGAATCTGAAAGATGTAGCGTTTGTGGATTTCGAGCAGGGAGTAATAGATTTAGATACGCCGGGGGATTATGCGGCGTATTTGGGGGGGGAA
>NZ_JBGSXF010000214.1:0-19736 GCF_041751555.1 Persicitalea sp.
CGGCGCTTTGTTAAATCGGGTGCGCTGGCTACTATTGCAGCCAGCAGGGCTTGTCCTTGCATGGGCGTTGTTAGTACTGGGAGGTCAGAGACCCAAAGCTAACACGCCTTTTTAATACCTTGAAAATTGACGAACCATTGATGTTCACTGAATGACAAATATTAGAAACTGGCTTTTTGCTGCTTTGATAGACAATCTACTCTAAACCAAAGCAACATGAACCTCAACTTACAAGACAAAGTAATCATCGTCACGGGTGGAGCCAAGGGCATCGGCGAAGGTATCTGTGAGGTTTTGGCCGCCGAAAGGGCCATTCCCGTCATCGTCGGACGTAACGAAGCCGATAACGAAGCTACGGTGCGGCAACTAAAATCAGGCGGTGCCAAAGCTTATGCCGTCACAGCGGAACTATCCGATCCCAAAGCGTGCGCCAATGCCGTGGCGGATGTAGCGGCGCAGTTTGATCGCATAGATGGCCTGGTCAACAACGCGGGCGTCAACGACGGGGTAAACTTGGAAAAAGGTAGCTACGAGGCTTTTGTGGCCTCGTTGCACAAGAATCTCGTGCATTATTATTTGATGGCCCATTACGCCTTACCTTACCTTAAAAAATCAGGGGGTGCCATCGTCAATATCGGTTCCAAAACTGCCGAAACCGGACAAGGCGGCACCTCGGCTTATGCTGCCGCCAACGGGGGCCGAAACGCCCTCACCCGCGAATGGGCCGTGGAACTACTGCCGTATAGCATCCGGGTGAATGCCGTAATCGTGGCCGAGTGCTTCACACCCATGTACGCCGACTGGATCAAGACGCTGCCCAACCCCGAGGAGAAATTGGATGAGATCACTTCAAAAATCCCACTGGAAAACCGCATGACCACCGCCGAAGAAATCGCGAATACGGTAGCGTTCCTACTTTCGCCGCGTTCCAGCCACACGACGGGGCAATTGATTCACGTCGATGGTGGTTACGTGCATCTTGATCGAGCTATCAGTTTTGAATGAGTGAATGATAGACTGACGGTTGGCCGCTGCCATAGAATAAGCGAAGGAAGGCGAAAGCAACATTCTATCATTCACTCACAGCACGGGCTGCCCCGTCATTCATTCAAAATTAAAAACTAACTCCATTCCCGATCCCAGGAATCCTTTTCATTCCACTCGTCGGTAGGCGCAAACATCTTAGTGCCGGGCTTGAGGTGGGCTTTTACCACTTCCTCAACTACCTCGATCCCCAAACCTGGCGCTTCAGGAACAGGAGCGAAGCCGTCCACAACTATCGGTTTGGTGGACTTTACCATACCTTCCCACCAAGGAATGTCCACGGAGTGGTGTTCCAGGGCAATAAAGTTTTCGGTAGCCGCCGCGCAGTGCACATTCGCCATGAATGAGATGGGGGTACCGGCGAAGTGCATCGCCATCGGCACGCCGTGTTCCTGGGCATAATCACCAATTTTTTTGGTTTCCAGCAACCCTCCTGACGAAGCCAGGTCGGGATGAATCATATCCACGGCGTTGGCGTCGATTAGTTTGATAAATTCCTCCTTGAGATAGATATCCTCACCTGTGAGTGTGGGCGTGTTGATAGCGTCGGTGATCTGCCGCCAGCGGTCGGTGTGCTGCCACGGAATCAGGTCTTCCAGCCAGGCCAGTTGGTACTTTTCAATCGCGTGGCCCAGACGAATCGCACTGTTGACGTCGAAGTGCCCAAAATGATCGGCGGCCATCGGAATTTCGTAGCCCACGGCATCGCGTACTTGCGAGACGTACTCAGCCATGGCTTCCAGTCCTTTGTCGGTAATTTGAATGGCCGTGAACTGGTGCTGGGTCATCCCGTAGTCGCCCAGTTTAGCGCGGTTGCTGCCGTCGCTCCACTGTTTCTTGACGAACCAATCCTTGGCCCCGATGAGCGCGCCGGGAATATCGGCTATCATCTGAATCCCGAAATCCATTTTCAGGAAGGTGTAGCCTTTGTCCATCCGGTCTTTCTTCATCCGCTGCGCGAATTCCGCCGGGGTACTTACGGCGGGCGTATCAGCATATACCCGCACCTCATCGCGGTACTTGCCGCCCAGTAGCTGGTAGGCAGGTACTCCGTAGGCTTTTCCGGCCAGATCCCAAAGGGCCATTTCTACGCCGCAGACCCCGCCTGCGCCCCGGCTGTGGGTACCAAACTGCTTGATTTTCTTAAAAATGCGCTCCACATTGCAAGGGTTTTCACCCAGCAAACGGCTTTTCAACATCAATGCGTAATTCGGGCTCGCCCCGTCGCGTACTTCACCCCAGCCAACCAAGCCCTGGTTGGTGTCGATGCGAATGATCGGGCAGGTCATGGGTGCCTTGACGACGGTCGCGATCCGCAAATCCGTGATTTTCAAATCCGTGGGATTGGAGGATCGGTTCACCTTCTGGGTAAGAAACTCCATTTCGCGATCTACCTTGCCATCGAAGGCCATCCCGAGTGTGAGTCCGCCCAGTGTGGCTTTGCGGAAAAAGTCACGGCGGCTGTCGCGTAGCGAATCGCCCGGACTGCCGATCTCGGGAAGTACTACTTTCTTGGCGGGCAGGTTATCAAGTAGGTTCTGTAATCGCTTTTTCATATCGAATTAAGATTTGTTTACGGTTAGGAATAGAATGACGTAAGTAAAAAAGTCAGTCTGCGGCTTTTTACTACACAAACTTTAATCCCATAAAGAATATGAAACGAATATTCCTACTCCTGTCCCTTGTCAGTATTTATTCCGTTGGCCAAAGTGCCTTGGCTCAGTCGGTTCAGGCGACCAAAGCCGCAATCGCCGCCTACTCGCCCGAATGGAAGGGCGAGCGAATGGCCGACGGCCGCCCCCGCGTGTCGGACGATCTGGTGCGCCGCGCCCGCAACATTTCGCTGGAAGAAGCCTGGGGTGTGCTACGCGGTGAAGGCTACCACAACCAGTTCGAGGGAAATTGGAAAATATTGAACCCCGAGCAGCCCATGGCAGGTCGTGCCCTGACGGTAACGTACATGCCCTCGCGCCCCGATATGGAAAACGCGATCAAAGAGCAGGGCAAGAAGGAAAACCGTAGCGGCGCGACCAATTCCTGGCCTATCGACATGCTACAGGAAGGTGACATTTACATCGCCGACGGGTTTGGTAAAATAATAGATGGGACTTTGATCGGTGATAACCTGGGCAATTCCATCTATGCCAAATCTAAAAACGGGGTAATCTTCGATGGCTCCTACCGAGACATCGAAGGGTTGAGGGCCATCGAGGGTTTTAATTCCTGGGTACGTGGCTACGACCCGTCTTTCATCAAGGACATGGTGGCCGGCTGTATCAATTGCCCCACCCGCATTGGTCGGGCTACGGTACTTCCGGGAGACCTGATTTTAGCTAAGGAGGAAGGCATCATCTTTATCCCCGCCCACCTGGCCGAAAAGGTAGTCATCAACTCCGAATTCATCGCCCTGAAAGACAAGTTCGGTCACATGCGGCTGCGCGAGGGCAAGTACACGCCTGGCGAAATCGACACCCGCTGGAACGAGACGATCAAGGCTGATTTTCTGAAATGGGTGGCCGACAATCCCAAAGAAGTACCCATGACCAAACAGCAGTTGGACGAGTTTTTGAAAAACCGCACCTGGTAGAGACGCAGCATGCTGCGTCTAGCAGGCGGAAGCACCCGCGACCTAAACACAGCAAAGGCGAAAGTGTCGCACGGCTAGTTTTAAAACAAATGGCACCACCAGAACTCGACCAAATTTTTAAAAAGATAAAAACCCTCCGCGTGGGTGTCATTGGCGATTTTGCGGTGGATCTTTATTTTGATTTACATAAAAACACCGGAGAAATTTCACTAGAAACCGGGCAAGAGGTTTGGTGGGGAAGCCGTCCACGCACTTCGCTGGGGGGAGCGGGTAACGTCGCCCAAAATCTTTTGGCATTAGGCGTGGAGTCGGTGAAGGTTTTTGGCGCGATAGGCAACGACCTGTATGGCCGCGAAATGCTGCACCTGATGCAAGTACTTCGGGCGAATACGGATGGGTTCAGGATTCAGGAGGAAGGTTGGGATACGTGTGTGTATACCAAACCTTTGCGAGGTACTTCCGAACAAAATCGCATTGATTTCGGGACTGACAATCGGTTGAGCGACGATGCTTACAAGGGAGTACTTCGCAGTTTGAAATCCCAGATGGCACACCTGGATGTCCTGATTATCAACCAACAATTTCCCGCTCCGCTCATTACCGAAGAGCGCGTCGCGCGGCTGAACCATCTGATCGCCCTGCATCCGTTCGTTTTCGTGTTGGCCGATATGCGGACTTTCGGCCTGGCCCTACGCGGAGTCACGCTGAAAGTAAACACTGAAGAACTGGCCCGACTTCTGAAAGTCCAAGATCACGAAAGCTGGACGTCGGACGATTGCACAGAATACGGAAAACGACTCGCCGAAATCATCGAAGGCCCCGTTCTAATCACACACGGCGAAGACGGAATGCACTACATCACCCAAAGTACCACGCACCACAGCCCCGCCCAAAAGCTACTTGGCGACCTCGACCCCGTTGGTGCGGGCGACACGGCCGTAGCCGCCTTCGCCGCCAGTGCCGGAGCCAAAATCCCCATTCAGGAAGCCCTGAAACTAGCCAACCTCGCCGCCGCCGTAACCGTCCAAAAACACCACCAAACCGGCACCGCCACTCCGCAGGAAATTACGGAATTAGCTAATAAGCCACTCCTCGTTTAAAAAAAAGCCTTTCATCCTTTCCTCCATCCTCCTTTCCTCCATCCTCCTTTCCTCCCAATGACCAACGCTGCCCTAAAAAACTACCGAAACCAAGCCCACCACCACCTCACCCGCGAGCTCCTCCCCTTCTGGGAAAGCCGCTGCGTGGACGAAAAAGACGGAGGCTATCTCACCCACTTTGACAAGGACGGCAACGACTCCGGCGAAGACGAGAAATCGCTGATCGCCCAGTCGCGCACCGTCTTCACCTTCTCCTCAGCTCACCGCGCGGGTTACGGCGACGGACGATTTGCCGACATCGCCCGGCACGGCGTCGATTTTCTTTTGGATAAAATGTGGGACAAAGAACACGGCGGCTTCTATTGGCTCATGAACCGTAAAGGCGAGGTCACAATCGACGAAAAAATCGTTTATGGCCACAGCTTCGCCATCTATTCCCTGGCTGAATACACCCTCGCAACCAAAGATCCACGCGGACTGGAATACGCCGAAAAAGTCTTCGACCTGCTTCAAAAATACGCCGTGGACACCTACTACGGCGGCTATTTCGAGATGTTTCACCTCGACTGGACGCTCAAAGGTCCCGGCGCGGCGGGCGGTGACCGCAAGACGCTCGACGCTCACATGCACCTGATGGAAGCGTACACGACGCTCTACGAAGCCAGCGGCCAAGAAATCCACCGCCGCAAACTTCTGGAAATGATCGCGTTGCTCATGAACCGCATCATGCACCCCGAATACGGCACGGGCATTCCACAGTTCTGGGCCGACTGGCGCGTGGCCCCGCAAATCAAGTTCGACATCATCTGGGGCTGGGACCGTTTCAGCGAGGACGGCCAGAAAAGCGCCGCCGAGGATAATACCTCCTACGGCCACAACGTGGAGTTTGCCTGGCTGCTCATGCACGCCCTCGATGTGCTGGGCTTGCCCTACGACGACTACCAAAAGCAACTCCACCAATCGTTCGACCACGCCCTGGCCCACGGTATCGACTGGGAATACGGCGGGGTGTACGTCGAAGGCTCCCATGCGGGCGAAGTCTATGACCGCGAAAAGGAGTTCTGGCAACAAGCCGAAGTACTTATCGGGATGCTGGATGCTTACCGGATTTACAAAGACAAAAAGTACTTGAAAGCCTACGATGCCACGCACCGCTTTGTTTTCGACAAGATGATCGCCCACGAAGTCGGCGAGTGGAAGCCGCTACTGACCCGGCAAGGCGAACCGATCTGGACGCACATGAGCCATTCATGGAAGGTCAACTACCACAGTGTGCGGGCGATGGTGCAGAGTATTGTGCGGTTGGATAGGTTGATAGAGAATGGTGAGCGATGAATTGTCTCCACAACGCAGATTGTCTCTACGTTGTGGAGACAATTCTGAAAGGCTACAACAAACCGTATGATCGCACTATCCATTTTCCTCTCTGTAATTTTCTTCACACTCGGGCTGCTCCATTTGTATTGGGCAACGGGAGGGCAATGGGGTATCGCAAGTACTTTGCCAACCAATGCGAGCGGCTACAGAATACTGAATCCGCGCAAAGCCGATAGCGCTGTCGTTGGACTAGGGCTGATCTCCTTCGGACTTTTTTACCTGTTCAAAATGGGTTTGATCCCTAATCCATTGCCCGATTGGCTTTTCAGGTACGGGGGCTGGCTGATTCCCGCCATTTTCATTTTGCGGGCTGTCGGCGATTTCAAGTACGTCGGTTTTTTTAAGAAAATAAAGCAAACATCCTTTGGAAAAATAGACACCCAATTCTATTCGCCCTTGTGCCTGGGAGTCGGCTTTATAGCACTTCTATTGCAGGTAGTAAACTGAGCTTTGGCAAAATAAAAACCCCACCGGATAGGAATTCTCCTACCCGGCGGGGTTTTCAATGATCTTTCAAAGCACTTACTTCACTTCCTCATAATCCACGTACTCGCCACCACGAAAGCGGGTATCGCCATTGTCTTTCTTGGAATTGGGATCTACACGGATGCTGCCTTCGCGCTGCGGCGGGCGTCCGCCATTTTGGTTCTTGCGCTGTTGCTTCATCAGTTGTCGTCCCACCAGCAGGTGAAACAAAAACCGCCGGAAAGGAGGAACAAAGGCAATCAGCATGACTAAAATGAGAAATATATTGAATACAATCTTCATGGGCTAAGGAAATACGGGTAAGCGACTGGTTTGGAATGTTTACGCGAATATAACGAAAAAAAGTCGGGAGAGTTTCACAGCTTGGACAGAAAGCCCGTGGCATGTGACAGACGGCTCTAGACCTGCTAAAATAATCATTCCGGCAGGTTGGAAAGCAGTTTATCCACCATAGCGGGATAGTGCTCGTGTTCCAGCAACTGCACTTTCCGCGCTACATCCTCAGGCGTGTCGGAGTTTTCGAGATCGCAGGTGGCCTGAAAAATAATTTTTCCTTCGTCATATACTTCGTTCACAAAATGGATGGTAATGCCTGACTGCCGCTCCCCGGCGGCGACCACCGCTTCGTGCACGAAGTGGCCGTACATTCCTCTTCCTCCGTATTTGGGCAATAGCGCGGGATGAATATTGACCATTTTTTCGGGAAAGGCGCGGATCAGCTTTTCGGGAATCAGCATCATGAAGCCCGCCAAAACTACCAAGTCGATTTTTTGATTTACCAGCAATTCCAGAATTCGGTCGGTTTCGTAAAAGGTTTTTCTATCAAAAACCACTACCGGAATGTGCAGCCGTCGGGCGCGTTGGATGACGCCCGCATCAGGGTTATTGGTCAGGATGAGGGAAACCTGGACGTCGGGACGGTCCGCGAAGTGGTGGGCAATGGTCTCGGCGTTGGAGCCAGAACCTGAGGCAAAAATGGCAATTCGTTTCAAGGAATAAAGGTCTATTGATGAAGAAGGGATTTCGAAGTACGAATCCTCCTCTTGCAATTATAACATTCAGCGTGCGATTTACAAGGAAGAATAGTAGTAACCGAACCTCCATTCTTTCCAGGTTAGCTGCTGACAGAATGTTTGTTTACCTTGCCAAACCATAACGTTACACTTTATGGTTTGGCAATGAATTTAGAAAAAATCACGGCAAAGAAAAAGCGTCTAGACAACCATCGTCCTCTACCGGGCGCCCTGGTACGCAACCTCGATGATTGGTTTCGGATAGAGCTCACTTTCACCAGTAATGCGCTCGAAGGTAATACCCTCACCCGCCAGGAGACGGCTATGGTCGTGGAGAAGGGCCTGACGGTGGGAGGCAAAACCCTGGTCGAGCACCTGGAAGCGACCAACCATGCGCGGGCCTTGGACTGGGTAAATGCCCAGGTCAAACGCTCCCCCCGAGAATTGACCGAAGAAGATATTCTTTACATTCATGCCCTCGTCCTAAAAAGCATCGACGACGAACATGCGGGCTACTACCGCCGGGTTCCTGTTCGCATATCGGGCTCCACGGTCGTGATGCCCAATCCGCTTAAAGTTTCGGATTTAATGGCGCAATTTCAATCCTGGTTGCATAGCTATACCAGCCTGCATGCTGTGGAGCTAGCGGCGGAGGCCCACTATCGTTTGGTGACTATTCATCCTTTCGTGGATGGGAATGGGCGCACTGCCCGGCTCCTGATGAACCTTATTTTAATGATGCTTGGGTATCCCCCGGCCATCATCCGTAAACGCGACCGACTAGCCTACGTTAATAGTTTGGAAAGAGCCCAATTAGGCGGTTCTAAGGCTGATTATTTTACCATAATTACCAAGGCCGTAAACCGCTCTTTGGAGGTATATCTGAAAGCAATCGAAGGCGAATCCGACACCAACTTTGACGACCAGACCTTACTTAAAATCGGTGGCCTTGCCAAAGCGAGCGGTGAAAGTAGTTCAACCATCCGCCACTGGACCAAAGAAGGACTGTTGGAGGTGACAGAAATAACAGAGTCCGGCTATCAGCTCTACGCTGCAGACATGGTTCATCGGATTCAGGAAATCAACGCGTTTAAAAAACAGCGATACACTTTGCAGGAAATAAAGGAATTGCTTTCGAGATAAATAGGGGAGCTGGCGATTGTTTCAAAGAATTCCGCTTCCTATATTTGATATTTTTTGCCGCCGCATGAAGGTCTCCACCGCCGAACCCTACCGAATCGTTTACTCCTTGATGAAACACGAATACCTCGGCTACCTCTTCGAGTCGTTCGTGGTACAGCTCGATGAGCGCGGTGAGTTGAGCTTCCTGCACCAAAATATTTCGGCCAAGAATGCTCCCGAATTCACCGCCGGACTGGATGCTACCGATTTCGAACTGGTCGAACTCATCGACGAAATGCAGCAGGACGTCATCATCCGAAAATTCAGCAAGCGCAAGCTGAAACCCTTCGATTTTTTCCTGAAATTTTACGACCCGCAAAAGGGGGATAAAGGTGTGCAGGGTGCTATCGCGGGCTACCTGGAAATGCTCAAAGCCAAAATCCTCCCCAAACTGGCTAATAAATCCATTTTCATCATGAGCAACGATGGCAACCCCACTTGGGAGCCCGTCGCCTGGATGCCCGACGCAGCCAAAATGCGCTTTCATTTTGTGCGTAACGAGGATAACACCCACTATTTTCCGACGATGCGGTACGGGGGCGAAAAGCTTCACTTCCGTTACGCCGGGGGAATGGTATTGTGCGACGAACCCGCTTTTCTTCTGGTCAATGGAGGCTTATATCATTTCGAAAGTGACGTGGATGGTAAGAAAATCCGGCCGTTTTTGGAGAAAAAATTCATCGCCATTCCCCGTGCGATGGAGGACACCTACTATCGCCGCTTTGTGGCCCCACTAATCGCGGCCTTTGATGTAGTATCGAAAGGCTTGGAAATAAAGCAGGAATCTTATTCGGCGCGTCCCGTCCTGACGATTTCCGAAACTTTCGCTAAGTCGGATAAGGTACCCGGGTTGTTTGATGCCAACGGCAAAGCTACTCAGCAACCATCGACCACCGACAGCGAAGTGGTGTTCAAACTGGCTTTTCGCTACGGTGATTTCTCATTTACGTTCGATAGCTTCGCCCACGCATCCCACGTGAATTTGGAGAAAAAGGGCGATGATTACGTCTTTCACAAGGTAAAGCGCAGTCTGGCTTTTGAGAAACAGCGCGTCAACGATTTGAAAGACTGGGGCCTGGATTTGCGCCAAGGCCAAATCGTGCTGCCCAAGTCCGAAGCCTTCGATTGGCTCCACGAAAACCTTTCTAAGCTATCAGATAAAGGCGTCGAAGTACTTCAGAGCGCGGATAACTCCCGGCGGTATTTTCTGGGATATTCCTCGCTCGACCTGTCCATCGAAGAAGGCCGCGACTGGTTCGACATCCGCGCCAAAGTGCAGTTTGGCGCGTTCGAGATTCCTTTCATTCAGCTACGCCGCCATATCCTGCAAGGTCGGCGGGAATTTACGTTGCCCGATGGTCAGATTGCCGTCATTCCCGAAAGTTGGTTTACTCAATATTCGGAACTGTTTACCCTAGTCGAGAGCAGCGAAAAAAAGGAGGAATTTCACCTCAGGAAACACCACCTCATGCTGGTGCAGGAGTTGCAGCGCGACAGCCTGGCAACCACGGTACTTAGCCGAAAATTGGAAAATCTGCGTGATTTTCAGGAAATAGCAGCCTGCGCCCTGCCCGAAAATTTCCAAGGAGAACTGCGCCGCTACCAAAAGGCGGGTTACGACTGGCTGCGTTTCCTGAACCAATACCGCTTCGGCGGCTGCCTGGCCGACGACATGGGTCTGGGCAAGACGATTCAGACGCTGGCACTGCTGCAATCGGAAAAAGAGGCGGGCGACCGCAGCCCTTCCCTGCTCATCATGCCGACCTCACTGCTTTACAACTGGGCACTGGAAGCCGAACGCTTCACGCCCGACCTTAAAGTGTTCCTCTACACCGGGACATATCGCGAGAAAAACACCGAGCAATTCAACGATTACGATCTTATCCTGACCTCCTACGGAATCGCCCGGCTGGATGTCGATTTGTTGAAAACTTTCCGCTTCAATTATATTATCCTTGACGAGTCGCAGGCCATCAAAAACCCGACCTCCGGCGTTTCCAAGGCGGTGATGAAGCTTCACTCGGCTCATCGGTTGATTTTGACGGGAACGCCGCTGGAAAACAGTACCCTGGATTTGTGGACGCAGATGACGTTCGTCAACCCCGGCTTACTGGGTACGCAGACGTTTTTCAAAAAAGAATATCTCATTCCGATCGAGAAGAAAAACGATGCCGAAAAGCGACAACGGCTCTACGACCACATCAAGCCATTCATCCTGCGTCGTCACAAGTCGCAGGTAGCGACCGACTTGCCCGAGAAGGTCGAAAGCGTACAATACTGCGAAATGAGCGAGGACCAAGAGGAAAAGTACGAGGAGGCAAAGTCTTATTATCGGAATTTGATTTTGGAACAAATCGACAGCGCAGGCTTCTCACGCTCACAAATGGCGGTATTGCAAGGCTTGTCCAAATTGCGCCAACTCGCCAATCATCCACGTTTAGTGGATGGAGAATACGAGGGAGATTCGGGTAAGTTCGAGGATGTGATTCACAAACTGGAAACGGCGATTAGCGAAGACCACAAAATTCTGATTTTCAGTCAATTTGTCAAGCACCTGACCCTACTGCGGCAGTACCTCGACAAAAAGAAAATTCGCTACGCCTATCTCGACGGTGCCACCAAAGATCGCCAACGCGAAGTGGAAACCTTCCAAAGCGACCCGACGCTCAAACTATTCCTCATCTCGCTCAAGGCTGGCGGCGTCGGCCTTAACCTCACCGCCGCAGACTACGTCTTCATCCTCGACCCCTGGTGGAATCCGGCCGTCGAAGCGCAAGCCATCGACCGTGCCCACCGCATCGGGCAGGAGCAGACGGTTTTCACCTATAAATTCATCACAAAAAATACTGTGGAGGAGAAAATTCTGGCCTTACAGCGTTCCAAGCGGCAACTGGCCGATGAGTTGATTTCTAATGAAGATGGCTTTTTGAAGTCTCTTTCGCGGGAAGATGTATTGGGATTATTAGTTTAAAAATTCAGTTTCGATTTCATGAAAATACTAATCGTCCATCGGGCCAAAATTCCCGTTATTCTTTACGGAGGAATAGAAAGAGTAATCTGGGATTTAGGAAAAGAACTGACTAAGCTAGGTCATAAGGTTGTCTTTCTGGTAAATAAAGGTTCAAGTTGCGATTTTGCTCAGCTAGTTCCAATCGACGAAAGTCTGGAAATCATCGAGCAAATTCCAAACGATGTCGATCTTGTTCATTTTCATTTTGTGCCCGAAAATGTTCAGAGAACAAAAAAACCTTATCTCATTACGATTCACGAAAATCTTATTACGACCAATGCCTTCGATCTAAATTCGGTCTTTGTGTCAAAAAATCATGCTGAAATATATGGCGCTGATTCTTTCGTTTATAATGGCTTAGATTGGTCGGAGTACACCGATCCCGACTTTACCAAAAAGCGAAGCCACTTTCATTTCCTGGGCAAAGCCGCCTGGCGTGTGAAAAACGTCAAAGGAGCTATCCAAGTAATAAAAAAGACTAAATCGGAAAAATTGAAAGTCCTGGGTGGCGTGCGGTTCAACGTCAAAATGGGCTTACGGTTAACCTTTTCGCCGAGAGTTAGCTTTTACGGCATGGTCGGGGGAAGGGAAAAAGAAGAATTATTGAATGGCTCGAAGGGACTTGTCTTTCCCGTTCGATGGCATGAGCCTTTCGGGCTGGCAATTATTGAAAGTTTGTATTTCGGCTGTCCGGTATTCGGGACGCCTTACGGGGCATTACCGGAAATTGTAACAGAAGATTTTGGGGTTCTATCGAACCGTGTTGATGATCTCGTTGCGGCGGTTGAAACTAGTGATTCATTCGATCCAAAGCTTTGTCATGAATACGCTTTGACCGAGTTTAACAGCAGGAAAATGACACTGGCTTATTTGGGGAAATACGAGAAAGTATTGTCTGGAGAAAATATAAATACAATTTCTCCGAAGTTGAAAGATTCTCAGCAAAGGAAATTCCTGGAATGGAGATAAAGATGGATTCAATTAGTCTGAAAAGAGCAGTTAGAGCTGGAAGCTTAATCAAGAAGGAACGACATTATTTCGATTTCATGGTTTCCAATGAATCACTTCGGACAATCCTGAGAATTGAAAATCATGACCTAATAACTCCATTTGGTTGGAGTGAGAATAGAGAGTACGAGGCAAAAATCATTAAAGCTCTGACGTTACAAAATGAGTCAGATTTGCAAGAGGATCGTGTGACGATATATGTCTGCCCTGAATGCGGCGATAGTGATTGTGGAGCTGTGACCGCCAAAGTTTTTGACCGAGGAGATAGAATTGTATGGCAGGATTTTGGCTATGAAACTGGCTATGGCGGCTTAACCGAGAGATACACGAACATTCAACCCATCGAATTTGAGAGAAATGAATATTTCAAAGCCTTTGATTTGATTGATAGCGCTTCGTAGTGACAATTACGAAAGACTGGTTATCACGGCCATAGAATTTCGGTTTTAGGGTAAAAGTAAAGGTACGCCAAGGAAACTACCTCACTTCAAATAAACTCCCTCCTCCCCCTCCCGGCTAAGCACCACCTCCACATGTTCGTTGAAGGTGGTACTCAGCGCGTAACCGACGTAATCGGCTGATACGGGGAAGCTACGGTGGTCACGATCCACGATCACTGCCACTTGTAGTTTTTTCAGGCGGTGTTGCAGGAAGGGTTGCAAGGCGAATGCCAACGTTCTGCCTGTGTTCAAGACATCGTCGGCCATGATGACGACCTTACCGTCGGTCAGCACGAGTTCGTCGCGGAAAGTAATCTGGCTGCGGTGCGGTTTTTCTTTATCGAAAAGCATCTCAGCCAAGTTGGTTTTGATAGGCGAAATGTCTTGCAGTTCCTCGGCCAAAAGTCGTGCAAACTCGTAGCCTTGCCCAGCGATGCCGGCCAGGATGATTTCCTCTTCCTCGAAGTTTCGCTCGTAAATTTCGTAAGCAATCCGACGAATCTTTTGCCGCGTCTGCTCGAAGCTAAGAATCTGGTGTCTCATTTTGAAACGTGTTTTTTGGGGTCAAAAGGTCAATGGTCAACTGTTCGCGGCTTTCAGAATTCGCCATCAATAAGTTGGCGTAGAATGCCGTTTGACCGTTAGCCGTTAACCCTTTTTCCTTTCCTCCCTCCTCCTTTCCTCCTTCTAGACCTCGAATCCGTCACTCTCCTGGTACGCCTTGATGAGCTTCATTTCACCTTCTTTGCCAGGATGGAAATTGCCGTGTTCCATACCCATGATGAAGCTTTTGTTCTCCTTCTTGCTGCGGTTGTAGATGTGCTTGAAGATATTTTTGTAGTTGATTTCTCCCGTAGTCGGCTCCTTGCGGCCAGGATTATCGCCGATCTGGAAGTAGTCGATTTCGGACCAAGTCCAGTCGATATGAGGAATGATATGACCCTCGTTTTTCTGCATGTGGTAAATGTCGAACAGGATTTTGCAGGAAGGACTGTTGACGCCCCGGCAGATTTCGTACGTCTGGTCGGAGGTGCGCAGGAACAAATTTGGCGAGTCGCTCAAGGGTTCTAACACCATGACTAATCCGCTCGTTTCCAAGATCTCCGATCCCCGGCGCAGGGCGTCGATGACGTGTCCGGTTTGTACACCGATGGGCAGATTTCGCTCGAAGTCGCCCGGCACGACGGTCGCCCACTTGGCGTTGACGCGCTTGCCCACTTCCACGGCCTTGCGGCAACCTTCCAGGAAAATGTCGATGTACTCTTGTTTTCCGGCCGCCAGCGTGTTGGCTCCGTTACCGCCTTTGTCGATCACAAACACGCCCATTTCCATGCCCAGGCGGGTCATTTCCTTAGCGATCCGCTCCTGTTCGGCGACTGGCCGCTTCATCATGCCGTTGTCTTCCAGGGCAGTGAAGCCCTGATCGGCCATGAATTTGAGTTGATCGACCAAATCATCCCCCGCCGAGTTTTTGAACATCCCGAAGTGAGGGGCGTATTTGAGGTGATAGTTGTATTTGGCGGTGGGGTTTGCGGCAGCGTTGCCACCAACCATCGCGGCGGCGCCAGCCAGACCGAAAGAGGATTTTACAAAATTTCTACGACGCATTTTTTATAAATGATGAGTGATAAATGATATACGTGTCTAACTAGTCATGAAAACCAACCAAGCTACCAAAAGGGTATTTGTCTGGGTATTTTTAGCTGATATGATAAGCAAAGGATGAAAACTCAGTAATATACCAGAATCATTCAAAAACCTTACTTCCTGTGCTTCCTCCACCGCCAAAATCAAGGTACTTGTCGGCCTCGTCACGGATTTCCTTGCGGTAAGCCTGACTGATGCCGTCGAGGGCGGCGGCGCGAATTTCGCCGTGCAATCGGTTCTCTTTCAATAATTTTAACACAAACTCCTCCCCTTCCCAGCTTCCGCCGAGGTAGCGAGCGGCCCGAAGGCGAATGGGTAAGGTGAAGCCCGACCCGGCCGCCACGCTGGCCAGTACAGTCAATGAATTTTGGCTGCCAACCGCCTTAATAGAAGCCAAAAGCGCGAGTTGTTTTTCGTCGTTGCTGTGTTCCAGCTTATACCAGACGTAAGCATTCGGGGCCTGACGTAGCAATTGTCGTCCCGCTTCGCGACCAATATCGGTATCAGGGCGGTCGATGGCGAGTTGGTAGAGGCGCTCGTTCTCGAAGGCGGGTTCGTAACGGGCCGTTAGCTCCATATAGTCCTCGGTGCCGTAGGTTTCGTTCAGCAGCTTCACCAGCGCAATCTTGCCCCAATACGACTCCTGAATGAAATTTTTGCCCAAATGGTACAAGGCCAGTTTACTCACCGGAATATGGTCGGGCAGTTTTTTTTGCGTGATGCCCAGCAAGGCCATCGACTTGTCGTAGCTGGTAGGGACAAAGTCGAAAGCACGGAAGTACCTCAGCCGGCTTTTCAGCGAAGAATCCGTCTCCGCAGTCATGCGGGCCAGGTAGAGAATGGTGTACTTGGAGCGCGATCGCCAGACGATGTCGCGGTAGGCCGGATTTTTCAACGGGTCGCCGACTTTATTGAGCCAGGCTTTGAAAAGCCGATCCCACTGCTTGTAGCCGCCGATGCCGAGGGCTTCAAGGTACCAGCGGTCATTGCCTTCGTACTGATCGGCGAGTTGGAGCCACACGTCGAGGGCTTCGTAGGTATGGTTACGGTAAATCGCCAGGGCGCATTCGCGGCGCACGGCTGGGTCGCGGTCGGTGGTCAGGCGCTTGATGTACTCGGTGGGGTCGGAATTCCGTTGGCGCACGGCCCGCAGCGCGGTGATGCGCAGGTTGGGATTGATGTTACGGAAAGAATTCTCCAGGTGCCGACTGCTCACTCCCTCGATTTTATTGAGCACCCACAGCGCGCGCGCCCGCATCCGGGGATTGGCGTTGTAGCGGTGCAGCAATTCACTCAGCGGCGGCTCGGCCTTGAAACTGTGCTTCACCAAAGCGTTCCAGGCCAGGTAGCGCGTGGCCACGTTGGGGCTTTGCAGGGCCTCAGTAGCTTGCTCGGGTGAAGCGAGGTCGTATTTTGGGGAAACGTAGGGCGTTTTGGGCGGTGCAATGCGGTAGATGCGCCCCCGGTTGCGATCCAGCGGGCCGATGTCGGCGTTCGGGTCGCCCGGATCGTACCAGTCCGACACGATGAGCGAGCCGTCGGGAGCCGCGCAGACATCCGACGGGCGGAACCATTTGTCGCGGGCGCCTTTCACCAGGTCGATCATCGTAGCCTTGTAGCCTGCGCCATCTGGTACAGTTGGGTAGCCGCGCACTACATTCGGCCCGGCGTCGGCGTGGATGATCTGATCCTGAAACTGACGGGGCAGGAGTTGGCCTTCGTAAATCGTCATCCCAGCCGGTGAGCCGGAACCCGTGTGCAGCAAGTCAGGTACTACGCCGGGGTCGTTTTGGTGCCAGTGGCGACGGGCGACATCGTCTTCAAGGTTGGTGCGGTTGATGCGCCAGGTGGTGCCATTCATCTCGTCGGTGTAGCCGAAGTTACCGTTTTCCATCACGTAATTGATGCGCACGCTCTCGGTACCGTTCTCGTCATGGTCTGATGTCCAGACCGAGCCGTAACTGTCCACGGCCACTTCCAGGCCATTGCGAAAATTGTCACCCAGCACTTCAAGGTTCTTAAAATCCTGGTCGCAGCGGAACACCATTCCTTTGCGGTAGTTTCGAAAGTTGATCGGCTGGTCGTATTTATCGTAAAAACCGCGCCCGCGCCCGTCGAGTAACTGCCGGCCTTCGCTGCCAAAATTGAAGTAGAACTTCCCATCCGGTCCGAAAACGAACGAGTGCACGCCGTGCTCGTGGCGATAGCCGCTGATGCCCTGGAAAATAATCTCTTTGCGGTCGGCCTTGTCGTCGCCATCGTCGTCGGTAAAAAGCCACACGTACGGACTTTGCGACACGATGACACGGTTGCCGATGACCGCGATGCCCAGCGGCGCGTCAATTTCAGGCCCTTCATAAAATACTTTGGTCAGGTCTGCCTTGCCATCACCGTCGGTATCTTCCAAAATTAAGATACGGTCACCCGCGATGCGGTCTTCCTTGGAACGCGGCTGAGCGTCGCCGTTGATATTGGGGCGAAAGTTGTAGGCGTCGCACACCCACACGCGGCCACGGTGATCCACGTCGATGCTCGTCGGATTAGAGATCATCGGCTCAGAGGCGAACAGCGTGGCTTCCAGCCCTTCGGCTACGTCCAGTCCAGCCACGGCGAATTCAGGATAGCGTTTCTCCTTTTCTGTGAGCGAGTCATAGACGAACGGGGCATCTTTCTCAGTAAGTGTGTCTTGGGCCGGAATCGTGTCGCTTTGGTGACTGGATGATAGCGACGGAGGAGTTAGGCGGAAAGTACTGCTACTGAGGATTATTCCTAAAGTGGCGAAGAAAGCAAGTTTGCTATTTTTGCAAAAAAATGACTTGAAGGGCATGGAGATGGGTATGGGCTGAGAATACGCTGGGTTATGAATAGCAAAGATACGAGACTGTCTTCGGCTCCGCTCAGACTGACAAGGCTTTTTTTAGATGCTCCGCCTATTTAACGCAGCAACTTTGAATTATTTCGCCCGTGCCTTCTTGTCCGTAAGCATTTTATCAGCAATCAATTCAAAATCCGGTTTCTTGATTTCCACAAACCCCGACATCAGGTGTAGCCCCCACTTCTCCCGATTGGTGATGAATTGTAAATCGTCCAGCAGCGGGCGACTCTTTGGAGGAGACGACAAGGTAGTATTTCATGTCATATAGCTATTTGCAAATGACCACTTTACAAAGTTCACTCAAAGTTAACCAGTCACACATTTATTTCAAATGTTCGATCGTTCAAAAGAAACTACGCCTTCAATCACCACCAACCTTCGACCACTATGAAAAAGTACCTGCCCCTTGCGTTTCTGCTCTGCTTTTTTTCTGTGATTTTTCAAGAAGCCGTCGCTAGTCACGTGCGGGCGGGTGAGATCACCGCCAGGCGGATTTCCAGTACTTCGCTGACTTATGAGATAACGTTTACGGGGTATTATGATGAGGGTCCCGGCGCTCCTGTCGCCAAGGCACAAAACTTCGTGAATTTTTATGTGGGAAACGTAGGCCCCATTGAGGTATCTCGCAAATTGCCCATCGTCAATATTGGCAACAGCACAAGCCGGAATGAATACACTTTCACTTACACTTTTCCGGCTCCGGGGACTTTTATAATTTCTACTTCGATAACCAACAGAAACGCAGGAATAGACAACTTGGGAGGTTTTGGCTCTGGCGAATTCGATTTCTTTATCCGCTCCACCTTGGTCATCAACGCCAGCTTGGGATTAAATCGCACCCCTGTTATGTTGAACCCACCCATTGATTTGGCAGCAGTAGGACAGCGATACATTCATAACCCCGGCGCATTTGACGCCAACGGCGATAGTCTAGCCTATCGCCTGATTGAACCGCAACGAACTAAAGCCCCCGGAATAGGGGAAAATATACCCGGCTACGTGCTTCCGAATAAAGTGCCTCCGCTCGGTACAGTGGAAGGCGGCAGTACCCCTTCCACTTTTACTCTCGATCCCCTGACAGGCGACCTAGTTTGGGACGCTCCAGCCAAAACTGGCTTCTACAACGTTGCCTTCGTCATTGAAGAATGGCGTAACGGCGTCCTGATCGGTGAGATCGTCCGCGATATGCAGATCATCGTCATCGACAGTCCTAACGATCGCCCCCAACTGGCCGCCATTCCCGACCTCTGCGTGGAAGCCGGAACGCTTGTGCAGCAGAGCATCACGGCCACCGACAAAAACGGCGACGCGCTGGTACTTACTTCCAATAGCGGCGTCTATCTGCCTGATCTTGTACCCGCCGAAAACGCCCAGTTCAGCGTGACTGACTCGAATAGTTTGGGGCAAGTCAGAGGGGTTTTCCGCTGGCAAACGGGCTGCAACCACATCCGGCTGGAACCCTATGACGTGCTGGTCAAAGTGGAAGACGGCCCCGCCCCCGCCCGACCCAACCCCGGACTCTTCCGCAAATTGGTGGACATCAGGACATTCAAAATCCGTGTCTATGGCCCCAAGCCTCAGAATCTGCGGGCAGAACCCGTGGCCAGCGCGACGGGACGCGCCTTTCGGCTTACGTGGAGCAATTACCAGTGTCAGGTGCCGGGGGCGCAAATCGCCATTTACCGCAAGGTTGGCTGTTCCGATTTTCAGGCCGGAGCCTGCCAGCCGGGTCTCCCCGTCGCGTTGGGCTACGAGGAAGTAGCCCGCGTAGGCGTGGGCGAGACGTTTTACGTGGACGCCAACGACGGAAAGGGTTTTGCGCCGGACGTCAATTACAGCTATCGGATCGTCGTGTTGTTTCCTCGGCCGGGGGCTAGTGCCAACGAGCCGGGGCGGTTGAACGGTGGTGGCAGTAGTTTGCCCTCCGCCGATTTCTGCGCCGACCTGCCGCCTTTGGCGCCGCTGAT